>DASVRH010000469.1:0-6917 GCA_036388715.1 Solirubrobacteraceae bacterium
CGCAGCTCGCCTCGTCGGTCAACGCGATCCACTCGCCTCCCCCCTTCTTCACCGCGACCGCGGGCAGCGAGGCGGCGACCCTCGCCGTCGGCGTGACCACCGCGACGCTGCGCCCCGGCTCGACCACCGCGCCGGGCGCCAACGACCTTGCGCTCCGGATCGCGGCGCTGCGCGGCGGCACCGCCGACCAGCGCTACGCCGACCTCGTCGGCGCGATCGGCGCGGACGCCGCGTCGGTCAACCGCCAGCTCGAGACCTCGCAGGCCCTCGTCGACGCCGCCGACACCCGCCGGCTGGAGATCAGCGGCGTGGCGATGGACGAGGAGGTCACGAACATGATCCGCTTCCAGCGCGGCTACCAGGCCTCCTCGCGCGTGATGACGACGCTCGACGAGATGCTCGACGTGCTCATCAACCGCACCGGGCGGGCCGGCCTGTGAGCGCCGGCCGCGTCACCGAGGGCATGCTCGGCCGCCGGCTGCTGAGCGACCTGCGCGCGAGCACGCAGCGCATGGCCACCGCGCAGCGCCAGATCGCTTCCGGCGTCCGGCTGTCCAAGCCGTCCGACGACCCGCTGGCGACGCACAACTCGCTGCGCCTGCGCTCCGAGCTGGGCGGCATCGCGCAGGACCGCCGCACGATCAGCGACACGAAGGGCTGGGTCGACAGCACCGACTCCGCCCTGGGCACGATCACCGACGTCGTGCACCGGGCCCGCGAGCTCGCGCTCCAGGGCGCGAACGGCGCGATCGGCCAGACCGAGCGCAACAAGCTCGCCGACGAGATCGACCAGCTCATCGAGACCGCCAAGAGCGCGGCCAACGCCTCCTACGGCGGGCGCTACGTCTTCGGCGGCCAGGACACCGACGACCCGCCGTACACGGCCGGCGCCGTCGACACCTACGACGGCGACACCGGCGTCATCGCGCGGCAGATCGGGCCCGGCGTCTCCGTGCAGATCAACGTGCCCGGCGTCGACATCCTCGGCAACGGCAGCGCCGACACGAAGCTCTTGACGACGCTGCGCACGCTGGCCGCCGACCTGCGCTCGGGCAACCTGCCCGGCGTCCGCGGGCCGGCGCTCAACAACCTCGCGGCCAACCTCGAGGACGTCACCTCCGCGCGCGGCATCGTCGGCGCGCTGGCGACGCGGCTCGAGGCCGCCGAGGCCCGCCTCGCGCAGGTGGAGGAGTCCACGACCACGCTGCTCAGCGAGAACGAGGACACCGACATCGCCAAGGCCATGATCGACCTCACGACCCAGCAGTCCGTCTACCAGGCCGCCCTGCAGTCCGGGCAGTCGCTCATCCAACCCTCCCTCCTCGACTTTCTCAGGTGATGCACCCCATGGCAGTGACCCTCCACAGCACGCGTTTCGGGCGCCTCGAGGTGCCTGAGGACGCGGTCATCGACTTCCCGAACGGCCTCATCGGCCTGGGCGGCACGCGCTGGGCGCTGCTGGCCCGCTCCGAGGAGAGCGCGTTCATCTGGCTGCACTCGCTGGACGACCCGGAGCTCGCCGTGCCCGTCACGAACCCGTGGCGGTTCTTCGGCGACTTCGAGGTCGAGCTCTCCGACGAGGAGGCCGAGCGGATCGGCATCACCGACGCCGAGCAGACGTCGGTCTACGTGACCGTCCGCGCCGCCGAGGCCCTCGAGGACTTCCACGCGAACCTCCGCGCGCCGATCCTGATCGCGCACGGCAAGGGCCACCAGGTCATCAACCAGGCGGGCGAGGCGCCGATGCGCGCCCCGCTCTTCGCCAAGCTCGCCACCGAGGCCGCCTGATGCTCATCATCACCAGGCGCCCCGGCGAGAAGATCATGCTCGGCGACGACGTCGTCGTCGAGGTGATCGAGGTCAGCGGTTCCAACGTCCGTATCGGGATCGCCGCCCCCAAGTCCGTCCCGGTCTACCGCGAGGAGATCTGGACCGCCGTCAAGGAGGAGAACGCGGCCGCCGCCGCGCTGCCCTCCGACGTGAAGCTGCCCACCCCCGACCCACTCCCCCGGTAACACCGTCGTCCCCCTCGACGAGGAGCTCTAGGAAGGAATCAAGACAGGATGTCTCTCCGAATCAATCACAACATCGAGGCGCTCAACGCCCACCGCCAGCTCGTTGGCACCAACGAGAAGGTCAAGAAGGCGATGGAGCGGCTGTCGTCCGGCTACCGCATCAACCGCGGCGGCGACGACGCCGCCGGCCTCGGCATCTCCGAGCGCATGCGCGCTCAGATCCGCGGCCTCGGCCAGGCGCAGCGCAACACCCAGGACGGCATCTCCATGGTGCAGACGGCCGAGGGTTCGCTCGCCGAGGTCCACGCGATGCTCCAGCGCATCCGTGAGCTGGCCGTCCAGTACAAGAACGGCTCGCTCAGCGACACGGATCGCTCGGCGATCTCGTCGGAGGTCGCGCAGCTCGCGGCCGAGATCGACCGGATCGGCTCGCAGGCCGAGTTCAACGGCATCAAGCTGCTCAACTCGGCGACGGCGATCACGTTCCAGGTCGGCGCGAACGACGGCGACGTCATCGCCGTCTCGACGATCAGCCTGTCGGCGGCCATGGGCACCATGGCGCTGTCGCTGTCGACGAGCTCGTCGTCGGACCTGACCGAGCTGGATGCCGCGCTCAGCGCGATCAGCCAGCAGCGCGCGGTCTTCGGCGCGGTGCAGAACCGCTTCGAGCACACGCTGAGCGCGATGGCCGTCTACCAGGAGAACCTCATCGCCGCCGAGTCGCGGATCCGCGACGTCGACATGGCCGAGGAGATGGTCAACCTGACGAAGGAGCAGATCCTGATGCAGGCCGGCCAGGCGATGCTCGCCCAGGCCAACCAGGCGCCTGCCTCGGTGCTCCAGCTGCTCCAGGGCTAAGCCGCACCCCGCGGCCTAGCGGCGGCTACGCCGCGGACCAGAGAGCTCCCGTCAAGAAGCTCGTGGGCCTGGCCCTCCATTCGAGGGCCAGGCGCCACAGCTCCGCGGGGGCGCGTGGGCCGGGGAGGTCGCAGACGGCTGCGACCTCCGGCACCGCCAGCCGCGGCCAGCGGCGCAGCGCCTCCTCGACCGAGGGGAGCGCCCTCCCCTCCGCGCGCACCTTCGCGCGCACCTCGCCCGCCGGGACCACCTCTCCTTCGACGACGAAGGCGGGCATGTCGGCGCCCACCTCCCTCGCCCGGTCGAGGTCCGCCCCGAACGCCTCGACGATGGCGTTCGAGCCCAGGTCGACCGAGAAGCGGTCGACGTTCATGCCGGGCACGTCCCGCGCCAGCGCCGTGAGCGCGTCGGCGCCGTCGGCCTTCACCCGCTCGCACATGAGCGCCTCGCGGACGCGCCGCAGGTAGGCGCCGTCGAGCCCCTGCTCGGCCGCCGCCTTCACCGCCAGGCACGCGGGATACGAGCTCTTCGGCGCCGCGTCGAGCCAGATCCGCGGGTCGACGGGCATGCCCGTGGACGCCGCCGCGTCGAGGGTCGTCGCCAGTGCCTTGGCCGGTTGGATTTCGCGCCAGAGCCCGCCCATGACGTAGGTGATCCGCACCCCGTCGCCGAATTCGGCCTCCAGGCGCCGCACGACCGGCTCGGCGCCCCACGACCACGGACACGCCGGATCGGTGACGTAGAGGACATGGAAGGCCAAGGGGCCAGCACAATACGGCGGGTGAGCACCCACCTCGGGACCAGCCTCAGCGGCCGCTACCGGCTGGACCAGCAGATCGGCACGGGCGGGATGTCGACGGTCTACCGGGCCTTCGACACCGTGCTCGAGCGGCAGGTGGCGGTCAAGCTCATGCACCGCGACATGGCCGGCCACCCCGACCAGCTCGAGCGCTTCCGCCGCGAGGCGCGCGCGGTGGCCCAGCTCAACCACCCGCACATCGTCCAGGTCATCGACGCGGGCGAGGACGAGAACATGCCGTACATCGTCTTCGAGTACGTCGAGGGCGAGACCCTGAAGGACCGCATCCGGCGCTTCGGCCGGCTGCCCATCCCCGAGGCGATCGCGTACGCGATCGAGATCGCGTGGGCGCTCGGCGCCGCGCACGATCGCGGCATCGTCCACCGCGACGTCAAGCCGCAGAACGTCCTCGTCGACGAGGAGGGCTCGGCCAAGGTCACCGACTTCGGGATCGCCCGCACGCTCGACCAGGAGGGCCTCACCGCCGACGGCCGCGTCCTCGGCACCACCGACTACGTCTCGCCCGAGCAGGCGCTCGGGCACGTCGTCACCGGCCAGTCCGACCTCTACTCGCTCGGCGTCGTCCTCTACGAGATGCTCACCGGTGACGTCCCGTTCCACGGCGACAACCAGGTCGCCGTGGCGATGAAGCACGTCCGCGAGGAGCTGCCCGACCTCCAGTACCGCCGGCCCGAGGTGTCCTCCGCGCTGGCGGCCGTCCTCGACCGCATGACGGCCAAGGACCTCGCCGCCCGCTACGCGACGACGCACGAGCTGATGGCCGACCTCGAGGAGATCTTCGCGATCGAGAGCTCGCGCGCCGGCCAGACGACGGGCGAGGCGACCCAGGTGCTGCGCGCGCTGCCCGCGCCGGCGCGCTCGCGGCTGCCGCTGCGGATGCGCACCTCGATGCGGGCCGTCGTCGCGTTCCTCCTCCTCGCCGCGGTCGCCACGGCGGCCATCCTCGTCCTCGCCGCCGACCGCGCCGAGCGCGGGACCGGCGCCGCGCAGAACAGCCCGCGGCCGAGCGAGCCCGGGATCGCCCAGGTGTCGCTCGCCCAGGACGCGGCGACGGACTTCGACCCGATCGGCGGCGACGGCGAGCACCCGGAGGACGCCGACTTCGTCGTCGACCGCGACCCCGGCACCTCGTGGGCGACCGAGTCCTACTCGACGGGCGACCTGCAGAAGGAGGGCGTCGGCATCTACGTCGACGCCGGCACGGACAGCGGCGGCGGCATCCGCGGCCGGCGCCTCGACGTCCGCACGTCGACGCCGGGGTTCACGGCCGCCGTCTACGGCGTGGTCGACGGCGCGCCCGAGCAGCTCGACGGGTGGACGCAGATCGCGCCGCCGCGCGAGGTCGCCGGCCGCGACCAGATCGAGCTCGACGTGGCCGGGCGCGACCTCCGCCACTACCTGCTGTGGATCACCGCCCTGCCGCCGGACGAGGAGAAGGTGGAGATCCGCGAGCTCGCGCTCTGGCAGGCGCGGGGGTAGAGCAGGGCCGCCGAGCGGGCGGTCCGCCTTGACCGAACGAGGCGCTTGCGCGTAAGTTGGCGCAATGCCGTTGCGCCGGGGAGCCGCTCTCCTCGTTCTCGCCGCGCTCGTGCCTGCCGGACCGGCGGTCGCGAAGCCGACCGTGTCGTTCTACGACGACCAGCCGTTCAAGAAGGACTGGGCGCGCGTCGTGAAAGACGGGGGCATCGCGGTCACGGTCCGCAACGAGAGGGACGAGCCCCAGAGGGTCACGGTCACCGCGTTCGGCGTTCCCGCGGTCGGCGGCGTGACGAAGATGAAGCTCGGGCCCCGCGGCGTGCATCGTGTGGTCGTTCCGCTCCCGGCGGGCGCCGAGGCGCCGGAGGTCGGCGACCACGCGGGCGTCGTGCTCGCCAGCGGCGAGACCGGGCAGCTCGCCCGCCGCCGGTTCACGCTGACGGTCGCGAAGGGCAAGCCCGCGCCGCGCGCGGAGGCGCTCACCGCGGCCGACCTCACCGACCAGACGCTCCCGGCGACGAACTTCCTGTCGTCGGTCCTCGAGCCGATCGGGCCGACGCTCGTCGTGCTCGTCGTCGTGCTGCTCGTGGCGCTGGCGATCCTCGCCCGCGTGCTCTGGTCCCGCGGCAAGAGCCTCGCGTTCGCGGCCCTCGTCCTGGCGGGCCTCCTCGCCGTCGGCCTGCTGCTCCGAGTGGCGGCGGACGTGAACGCCTTCGGCGAGCGCGACGACCAGTCCGGCCTGTCGGAGGTGTCGACGAAGTCGCTGCGCGTCTCCGGGGTCGCCGACGGGACGTACGGCGTCGTCACGAACGCCGAGGCGGACATGGCCAGGCTCGTGGTCGAGAAGGGGCGCCTCCGGCCGGAAGGCCTGGACCGCGCGGGCACGTACACGGGGAAGCTCGACCTCACCCCCGGCGCGGAGAAGGGAGAAGCCACCGTCAAGGTCGAGGTCCGCGACTGGTGGCCATGGGCGTTCCTCGTCATCGGCATCGGAGTCTGGAGCGGGTACCTCCTACGGCGGCTCTTCCAGACCCTCATCCCGCGGCAGAAGGTCATCGCGGAGGCGCTGATGACCGCGGCGGAGGCGGGCCGCACGACGCCCGAGCTCGAGGGCTACAAGAACTGGGACATCACGAGCGCGGTGGCGGCGCGCGTCGAGCACCTGCGGGGCACGGCGCGGCTCGACGTGGCCACGGCCAAGGAGGAGCTCAAGACCTTCAGGGCCGACCTCCAGGCCCACGGCGGCCTGATGCAGGACGTGGTCTCCCTCAAGGAGAAGCTCGACGCGCTCGTGAAGGAGGCCCGGGCCGTCGGCGTCGAGGCTCCCGAGTCGCCCGCGGCCTTCGACCACGCTGGCTCGCTCCTGGAACGCGGGCCTGCGAGGCTCGACGCGAAGGCGATCGAGACGCGCGCGACCGAGGTCGCGACGGTGCGCAAGGAGCTCGAGGCGCTCGAGGAGGCGAAGCGTGAGGCCGACGCGCAGCTGAAGGTCGCGGAGGAGCTGAAGCGAAGGAAGACGGGCGACGACGCGGCGATCGAGGCGATCGTGGCGATCGAGGACCAGTTGCGCGACCACCGGCGCGCGGTCTTCGGCGGCGACCTGGCCGCGGCCGTGGCCGGCATCGCCGCGTGTGACGCCGAGCTCGACAAGATCCGGCGCTCGCCGGCGCCCCCGGGCATCGTCGCGGCCGGACAGGAGGGGGGCGAAGAGGCCGCGGGAGGCGGACCGCAGGAGGAGCCGCCGCCCG
>DASVRH010000470.1:0-13970 GCA_036388715.1 Solirubrobacteraceae bacterium
CCGCTCGCGGTTCTCGGCGCTCACGGGAACGAGGTAGCGGCCGCCGCGCGAGGCGACCGTGCTGCGGTAGGTGTGCGCGCCGATGGTGACCTTCACCGGCGGCCTGCGGCCGGCGCCGAGGCCCTCGACCACGTCGGCCGGGACCTCGACGCCGGTGGCGGTCTTGCCCGCCTGCTCGAGTGTGGTGCGGAAAGTCATGCCGGTTCAGACCGGCGTGTCAGCCCGAACTCATCGCACCCGCGCGGTCCGCATCTTCGCCGTGAGCACGTCGTTGCCGCCGAACGCGGCCCGCACGCGGGCGCGGCGGCGCAGCTTGACGCGCGCGCTGTACGTGCAGTCCGGCTTGACGCGCGCGCGCCGCTTCACCGCGCGGCCGACCTTCACGGCGACGGTTCCCTTGCAGCCGAGCGCGGGCGAGACCTCGGCGGGGAGCGCGACGCGGCCCGACACGCCGCGGCGGGTGGCCCTGAGCGTGACGCTCGCGGGGGCGAACCTCGCCACGGTGATCGCGCGCCTGTCGCTCGCCGTCTGCTGCGCCGTGTCGATGGCGATCGCGGTGAGCGTGTTGCGCCCTACGTCCTCGCCGCGCGGCCGGTAGTCGCACGTGTAGGGCGCCGTGTCGTCGGTGCAGACGAGGCGGTCGTCGTCGAGGAACTGCACGGCGCTGACCCCGCGGTCGTCGGTCGCCGTCGCGGAGAGCGCCGGACCCGGGTCGAGGGTCACGGCCGGCGGTGCGTCCTCGGCGACCGGCGGCGGCCCGCCGGCCACGCCGACCTCGGTGCGCTCGACGGTCTCGCACGTCTCGGAGACGTCGTCGAGCGTGTCGGCGGTGACCGCGTCGCCGCCCGGCCCGCAGGCGAGCCGGTCGGCGAAGCCGTCGACGGAGTTGACCCGGTCGTCGCCGTGACCGGCCGAGAGAACGTCGTTGCCGGCAAGGGCGTCGAGGTTGTCGTTGTCCGTCCCGCCCTGGATCGTGTTCGGCCCGTCGGTGCCGCGGATCGTGGCGCCGCCCTCGTCGCTGACCGCCGGGTCGACGCCCCAGCCCCCGTCGTATCCGAGCTCCATGCCCGAGGTGAAGTAGCTCACGACGTGCTCGACGTCGCTGTGGACGTTGGCGGCGTCCACGTTGCGGCCGTCGTTCGGGATGTCGTCCAGCGTGAACGACACGTTCGCCGGCTCGATCGGGAACACCCCGGTGTTGCCGGCGACGTAGACGAGCCGGTCGGATCCCGACCCTCCGAAGGCGTCGTCCGCGTCGCCCACCCCGTAGATGGTGTCGTCGTCGGGCCCGCCCTCGACGCGGTCGGCGCCGGCGGGGAGGCCCTCCATGAGGCCGGTCACGGTGTCGTTGCCCGGGCCGCCCCGCAGGTCGTCCGCCGCCAGGCCGCCGATGAGGACGTCGTGCCCGGCGCCGCCGTCCGCGACGATGACGTGGTCGCCCACGTGGTCGGCGTTCACGTAGTCGTTGCCGTCGCGCGCGTCGACGACCACGCGCTCCGTCACGGTGCACCGCGTCGTGTCGGCGTTCACCTCGGTGCAGTTCGCGCCCTCGGTGATCGTGTCGGTGTTGTCCACCCCGAACTCGACGGTCGAGGGGTCGATCGTCTTCATGTCCAGGCGGTCGCGCTCGCCGGCGTCGCCGGTGAACGTCGCCACCGTGCCGTCCGACGTGACGCTCGCGGCCTGCGCCGCCGGGACGCTCAGGACGAGCAGGAGCAGGATCGTCGCGCCGAGCGCGGCGACATGGTTCTGGCGCAGGTCACCGAACACGGGTGGACCTCCTCTTCTGGGTCAGGACTTCGTTGCCGCCGAAGACGGCCTGGACGCGCGAGCGGGGCCGCAGCCGCACCCGCGCGCTGAAGGTGCAGTCGGGCTTCACGCGCACGCGCTTGGCGGCGCCCCGCCCGCGCTTGACGGCGACGGTGCCCTTGCAGCCGAGCGCGGGCGTGACCGCGGCGGGCAGGACGACCCGCCCGGTCACGCGGCGGGTCCTCGCGCGGACGGTGATGCTCGCCGGGGCGAACTTGGGGACGGTGATCGCGCGGACGTCCGTCGCGGTCTGCTGCGCGGTGTCGATCGCGCGGGCGATGAGCGTGTTGCGCCCGACGTCCTCGCCCCGCGGCGCGTAGTCGCACGTGTAGGGCGCCGAGTCGTCGGTGCAGACGAGGCGGTCGTCGTCGAGGAACTGCACGGCGCTGACGCCGCGGTCGTCGGCGGCGTCCGCGGTCAGCGTCGGGCCCTCGCGCAGCGCGACCGTCGGCGGCGCGTCCTCGGGCGCGCCGGGCGCGTCGTTGGCGTTGCCGGCGTCGACGCGCTCGACGTTCTCGCAGCTGTCGGAGACGTCGTCGAGCGTGTCGGCGGTCACCGTGTCCGACCCGGCCCCGCACGCGACGCGGTCCGCGTACCCGTCGACGGCGCCGATGCGGTCGTCGCCGGCCCCGGCGGTGATCACGTCGTTGCCCGCGAGACCGTCGAGGTCGTCGCCGTCGGTGCCTCCGGTGAGCGAGTTCGGGCCGGCGGTCCCGCGTGCGGTGAGCCTGCCCTCGTCGACGTCGTCGTTCTCGAACGCGTAGAAGCCGAGCTCCGCCGAGTCGGTGAAGAGGTTGCCGACGTGCTCGACGTCGCTGTGCACGTTCGTGGCCTCGCCGGCGCGCATGTCGTTGGCGACGTCGTCGAGGCTGACCGAAAGGTCCGCCGTGCCGACCGGAAGGGTCGTGGAGTCGCCGACGATGAGCGACAGGCGATCCGATCCGGCGCCGCCGACCACGTCGTCGCCGCCCGCGGGCTGCACGAGGACGTCGTCGTCGGGCCCGCCGTCGAGGCGGTCGGCTCCCCCCGTCCCGGGCTCGAGCAGGCGGACGCCGTAGACCGCGTCGTTGCCCTCGCCGCCGCGCAGGTCGTCGGCCAGCGCGCCGCCGGTCACGAGGTCCTCGCCGTCGCCGCCGTCGGCCGTCATCGCGTGGGTCGTCACGTCGTCGCCGCTGAGCTGGTCGTCGCCGCCGCCGAGGTCGAGCACGGCGCGCGCCGTCGCCTCGCAGTCGGTGGTGTCGACCTTGGCCTGCGTGCAGTTCGCGCCCTCGACGATCTCGCCGGAGTCCACGATGAAGCGGACCGTGTCGGCGTCCACCGACTCGACGCTGACCACGTTGTCGCCGGAGTCGCCGGTGAAGGTCGCGGTGGTGCCGTCCGAGGAGACCGTCGCGGCCTGCACGGCCGGGACGCCCACGACGAGCAGGAGGAGCGCCGCGAGCATCGCGGCCGTGCAGGTGCGCGACATCGGGCTAGGCCTTCTTCCAGAAGACGTAGTCCGCCTCGTACGGGATCTCCTGGACGGCGCCGGCGTTCTCGGCCGTGCACGTCGAGGCCACGGGGGCGAGGCCGCCGACCGTGTTGATCCGCTGGATGAACGTCGTCTTGACGAGCTTGTCGCCGTCGGCGCCCGGGGTCGTCTTCGCCGGGTCGGCGGCGAGGAGCAGCCACGGGATGGCGGTCGGATCGACGGTCGCGCCGTTGACGCGCTTGGCGACGACCGTGCTGCCGTCGCGGGCCTGCCACGACGGGCCGCCGAAGTGGGTCACGATGACCTTGCCCTTGGCGTCGACGAGGTCGGCACGCGGCGCGACGAGGCCCCAGGAGCCCGGGGCGTTGCAGCGGTAGATCTGGACGCCCGTCGCATGACCCGCGAGGTACGGCGTGTGGCCGGCCTCGACGCGGACCTCCGTCGGGAGGCCGGGCTGCGGCTGCGGGGGCGGTGCCGCCGATGCGGCGCCGGGGGCGAGCGCGGCGGCGAGGCCGACGAGCGCCGTACAGCCGAGCCGCTTTGTGGAGTGGGTGAGCATGGCCGGTACTCCACGCCAGGCCGGTTGTCGTCCGGTAGTCGCCCGGTTGCGGCAGGCTTCGCGGCCGTGGACTTCCTCCTGGCGCACCTCAGCGATCCGCACATCGGGGCGACGTGGGCGGGCGACCGCGACCCGGTGGCCCGGCTGGAGGCGGCCGTCGCCGCGGTCTTGGCCCTGCGCCCCGGCGCCGTCGTGGTCTCGGGCGACCTGTCCGAGAACGGCACGGACGAGGAGTACGAGCGGGTGCGC
The DNA here is from genome assembly GCA_036388715.1 of Solirubrobacteraceae bacterium. Lineage (GTDB taxonomy): Bacteria > Actinomycetota > Thermoleophilia > Solirubrobacterales > Solirubrobacteraceae > CADCVT01. The sequence continues at coordinate 4,089 of DASVRH010000470.1, forward strand.
TCGCTGCTGGCGCCGCTCGACGACGCCGTGCACGTGCTGCCCGGCAACCACGACGACCGCGCGCGGCTGCGGCACTGGTTCGGGCTTCCCGGGGCCGGGGACGAGCCGATCCGCTACGCCGCGGACCTCGGCCCGCTCCGTCTGCTGGCGCTCGACACGACGATTCCCGGGGCGGACGCCGGCGCGCTGGAGGGCGACCAGCTCGCGTGGCTCGACGCGGAGCTGGCCGTCGCGCCCGACCGGCCCACCGTGCTCGCCATGCACCACACGCCGCTGCTCACGGGGCTGCAGGACTTCGACGCGTTCGGCCTCGCCGCCGCGGACCGCGAGGCCCTCGCCGGGGTCGTCCGGCGCCACCCGCAGGTGCGGCGGCTGGTCGGCGGCCACGTCCACATCCCGCTGACGACGGAGCTCGGCGGGCGGACGGTGATGACCGGCCCGAGCACCTACGTGCAGATGGGACCGGGCCCCGGGGGCATCGTCCACACCGACGAGCCCCCCGGCTTCGCCTGGCACGCGCTCGTGGGCGGCGAGCTCGTCTCGCACGCCGCCTTCGTCCGCTGACCGAACCCCCGTTTTCCGGGGATTCTTGCCGCATCGGCGGCGCCCACCGATCGGCAGTCAGACAGGCGCGCTCGCGGTGTCGGCGGGGGTACGCCGGACGGTGCACAGGCAGGTTGTCACGGACCGAAAGGAGGGCGTGATGGCACAGGCCAAGACACGTTCTTCGAACAGCGGCAGGTCATCGTCGGCGCAGCGCTCGAGGAGCACGGCGGCGAAGAACGGGCGCGCGACGTCGCGCCCGCGCACCTCGTCCGGCGGGCGCTCCTCCTCGAACGGGCGATCCGCCTCCAGCGGCCGCTCCAGCGCCAACGGGCGCAGCTCGTCCCCCCAGCGCACCTCGCGCCCGGCGGCGGCGCGCGACGGCGGCGGCTCCGTCGCCTCGAAGGCCGCGCTCGCGGCGGTCGGCGCGGTCGGCGTCGTCGGCGGCGCCGTGCTCGGCAAGCGGCTCGGCGGCCGGCCGAAGAAGGTGCTCGGCCTGCCGATCCCCGGCACGCGCGGCGGGCTCAACGGCCTCGCGAAGGAGGTCGGGAAGGCCGGCAAGCAGGTGGGTCGCCTGGCCGAGGAGGTCCAGACGATCCGCAAGAAGGCGGAGAAGGTCGGCGACGTTCTCTCCTGAGAGGAGTGGCAGATGACGACGCGCAACGGCAGCGGCCGCGACGAGACGGTCCTCATCGACCTCCCCGCCCTCAAGGCGGAGGCGCTGGCGCTCCATCTCGACGACCTCGACGCACAGGTCCCGGTGGCCGGCGTCAAGCTGCACCTGGGCAACGTGCGGGTGGAGATCAAGTCACTGGAGGCGCAGCTCCGGTTGGAGGTGCGCCTCGACGACGTCGCGGCGATCGTGGACCGCGTGATGACGGCGGAGTCGAGCGACGGCGGCGACGGCGACGGCGGGGCCGACGCGGCGAGCGCGAACGGCGACGGCGGCGGCGGCGCGAAGCTCGCGAAGCTCGCGGCCAGGGCGGTCGCGCACGAGATCGGCTCCGCGGCTTCCGACGAGGCGAAGGTCCTCGGCCTGGCCGCGACCCGCAAGGTCCGGGAGCTGGGCGAGCGGCGCCGCCAGAGGCTGGCCGAGAAGCACAACGCCACGCCGTCGGCGCTGGCGGTGGCCGAGGAGTTCGGCGTCGACCTGGACGGCGTGGAGGGCACCGGGGCGGACGGGAGGATCACCGTCAGGGACGTGCGCGAGGCCGCGGCGGTCACCTGACTCCCGGTCGCCTCGCGCGCGGGGTTAGGCTCGCGCCGATCCCCACGAGGAGGCTGTCCATGCACGTGCGCGTCGTCCGGTTCACCGATGTCAACAGCGAGCGGCTGAAGGACATGCAGGCTCGCGTCGAGCAGTCTGACGGCCCGCCCGAGGGCGTGCCGGCGACGGGGATCCAGCTCCTCGTCGACGACGAGCAGAAGACCGCCGTCGTCCTCCAGTTCTTCGACAGCCGGGAGGACCTGGAGGCGGGCGCGAAGGTCTTCGCGGCGATGGATCCCTCGGACACGCCCGGCACGCGCGCGTCGGTCGACGCCTGCGAGCTCAGGCTCGAGCGCCGCGCTCCGAGCTGAGGGGTCGTCACGTGGCGGGCGGCCAGAGCGCGTCGTGCAGGCGCTCGAGTAGGCCGCGCAGCGTGGCGAAGTCGCGCACGCCGAGCAGCCGGCTCCAGTCCTGCTCGATCTCGCCGACGATCTCGCGGCCGGCGTCCTGCGCCCGGAGGCCGCGCTCCGTGAGGCGCACCAGCTTCGCGCGGCCGTCGCCGGGGTCGGCGACGCGCGTCACGTAGCCGAGGCGCTCGAGCTCGTCGACGAGGTAGACGACCGTCGGCTTGCTCAGCTGGGCGAGCTTCGCGAGCTCGGTCACGCGCGACCCCTCGTCGGCGACGTGCTGCCCGAGCGTCGCGTGGGCGAGCCGGAGGTCCCCGAAGCCGCGCTCGGCGAGCCGCTCGCTCACCAGGTCGTTGATCGCCAGGTACGGGTCGCGCAGCAGCGTGCCCAGCTGGGTCGTGCCCGGCCACTGACGGCGGGGACGGGAGCGCTCCGGCAGGACCGGGGGTTGACGTGGGCGAGACATAGTTAGATCATCGACCTAGATCGTTAGAGAGGCTAACAAGGTGGTCGGCGGTGCGAAGCGGTGAGGTCTACGAGAACCGGGTCCAGGGCGACTGGTTCGTGGTGCGGGAGGGCAGCGAGGACAACGGCGGCGACCGACTCGTCGCCGACCTCTACATCCGGCCCGGCGGAGCGGTCGCGGGCAGGCACGTCCACTCGTACCTGACCGAGCGCTTCGAGGTGGTGGCCGGGACCGTCCGCATCCACGTCGGCGGGCGCGACGAGGTGGCCCGCGCGGGCGAGCGGGTCGAGATCGCCCCGGGGGTGGTGCACGACTGGTGGAACGTCGGCGACGACGAGGCCCACGTGGTCGTCGACGTCCGGCCGGCGGAGCGCTTCGAGCTGATGATCCAGAACCTCTACGGCCTGGCCAACGACGGGAAGACGAACGCGCGCGGCGTGCCCCGCCCGCTGCCCCTCTCCCTGTTCGCGACCGAGTTCCGGCGCGAGGCCGAGCTCGTCCGCCCGCCGCGAATCGTGCAGCGTGTCCTCTTCGCCGTTCTCGCGCCCCTGGCCCGTGCGCGCGGCCACCGGGCGATCGACCCCGACTACCTCGGGCCGGCCGGAAAGGCCGCGGCCGCGAGCGCCACGCCGGTCGCGCCGCGGTCCCGCTGACGCTGAGGGTTCCTCACGTGACGGGCGGTCGGGCGCCGGGGTAGGGTCGCGCATCCCACCAGCTCAGGAGGAGCTGCCTTGCGTCGACCCCTCTGCGCCTGCGCCGCCGCCGCGGCCGCGCTCGCCCTAGCCGTTCCCGCCGTCGCCGACGCCGCGCCGACGTACCTGTTCAGCGGGACCCTCGTCGGCCAGCCGGACGCCGGTCATCCCGAGGATGCGGCGACCGAGGCGTCGGGCGCCGTCCTGGTGCTCGACACGAACGCCGATGCCGTCGTCCGCTACGCCAACGGGTCGCGGACGGTGGTCGTGCCGCAGCCGGGGGACTCGCTCAACGAGCCGAACGGGATCGTGACCCACGCCAACGGGTGGTTCGACGTCACCGACGATCGCGTGATCAGGCGCTACGGGCCGGACGGCACCTCGATGACCGCGATCAACGCCGTCGACGGCAAGCCCGTCAGCCCGCGGGGGATCGCGGCGGTGGGCGCGTCGGGGCTCGTCGTCGCCGACGCCGCCAACAAGCGGCTGCTGCGGTACACCGGACCGCCCACCGGCGACCTCTCGAGCGGGTGGACGGTGCTCGCCCGCGACCTGCCCGGCGAGCCCGCCGATGTCGCGGTCCTCGCCGACGACCGCGTGCTCGTGTCGTTCCCCGCGCTGAGCCAGCTCTTCCTGTACAGGCTCGCCGACGGGACGGCGCTCGCCGGGCCCCAGCCGTTCGACGTGCCCGAGGATCTCCTGGTCCAGAAGCAGAACGTCTTCGTCGCCGATGGCGTGAACAACCGCATCCGGGCCTTCCGGGGCCTGGCCAAGCGCGGGGTGCGGATCTTCCCCGCGCCACAGTACGTCCCGACGACCGGGAAGCAGGGCGAGCTCGCCGGGCCCGGGTGCCTGTTCGAGGCCCCCGCCCCGGCGAGCCTCGGCGTCTGCGACCGCGCCGCCGGGGGCACGGCGGGCGTGGTGGACGTCTACAGGCTCCTGACGGGCCAGGCCGCGCTCTCGCCGCTCAGGACGGCGATCCTGGAGGCCGGCGGGACGTGCTCCGCCACGTTCCCGGCGGGGTCTGTCGTGGCCATGATCTGCAAGGAGTTTCCGAACACGAAGTGCCTGCAGGGCGGCATCACCGAGATCAGCCACGGGCTGGGCGGCGGCCAGCTGGCCAACCTGCTGCTCGCGGCCGGCGGGGCGCTCGCCGCAGCGATCCAAGCAGGGGCGGAGGAGAACGGACAGCCCATCGTCATCAAGCCGAGCGCGATCCCGTGCTCGGAGCTCACGCGAGGCTTCTCGGCGCAGCGACGGCGACGCGGCCGGCTCATCCGCCTCGAGCCCGGCGAGCCGGTCATCCTGCCCATCCGGTCGACGGCGCGTATGCGAAGGTCGATCCGTCGCGCGCTGCGCAAGCGGCGCGTCGTGCGGCGGCGGCTCGTCATCACGCTCACCGACACGGCGACGGGCAAGCGCACCAGGATCAGGCGGACGATCGTGGCGCGCAAGCGGAGGGGGCGGATCACCGTCTCCGTGCGGGGGTAGGGGCCGCTCCGGCGGCGGCGCGACTCACCGGCCGGCCGGCCCGGCCGGCTCCGCTCCCTCCGTCGACAGGAGCTCGTCGGAGCCGCGCCCGTGACGTACCCGCAGGACGGCGACGGAGAAGGTGCGGCGCGCGGTGTCGTAGGCGTCGAGCGCCTCCGCCCGCCGGCCCGAGCGATGCAGAGCGACGAGCAGCTGGCGCCACGCGCGCTCGCGCAGTGGGTGCTCGACGACGAGCGCCTTCAGCTCCGGCACGACCTCGGCGTGGCGGCCCGCGCCGATCTCCGCCTCGATCCGCTCCTCGCGAGCGGCGACGCCCAGCTCCTCGAGCGCCGGCAGCGCGGCGGACGCGAAGGGCGCGTCGACGAGATCGGCGAGCGGCGGCCCTCTCCACAGGCCAAGCGCCTCGTCGAGCGTCGCGCGAGCGTCGTCTCGGCGCCCGTCGGCCTGCTCCGCACGCGCCCGCTCGAGGAGCGCCTCGAAGCGGTTCGCGTCGACCGTCTCGGGATCCACCGCGAGCACGTAGCCGGGCGCGCGCGTCTCGATGACGTCGCCGAGCAGGCGGCGCAGGTGCGAGACGTGCCCGTGGAGCGCGGTGGCGGCGGTCTCGGGCGGCTCCTCTCCCCACACGCCCCCGATCAGGCGGGGGATCGACACGACCTTCCCCGCGTCCAGGACGAGCATCGCAAGGACGCTGCGCCGCCGCAGGCCGCCGATCGCGACGGGCTCGCCGTCGAGCCGGACCTCGAGAGGTCCCAGCAGGGCGAACTCGAGGCGCGGCGCCACGACGCGACCCTACCTGCGACGCGCCGTTAGCCTCGCGTTAGCCCGCCGCGGAGGCCGTCCGGAACGCTCGGCGCCATGACCAACCGCCTCATCCCCACCCTCCTCGCCGCCTCCGTCGCGGCGCTCGCCGCCGCCGGGTGCGGCAGCGACGACGAGTCCGGGTCGTCCACGGGCTCTGCCGCGCCGGCCGCGGAGACGACCGCCGCGCCCGAGAGCGCGGCGCCCTACGGGACGTACGTCCGCCGCCTCACCGCCGGCGACCTGAAGCGCACGGAGGCCGGGCGCGACGAGCACGGTCCGGGGCAGCAGCGGCCGCCCCTCGGCGAGTACCGGCTCGTGATCGCGCAGGGCAGCGGCCAGGACGTCCTGAAGGTCACCGACCCCGGCGACTTCACGGTCGCGATGGACCTGTCCGCGGAGGGCGAGCTCTTGCGCCTCACGAGCTACGTCGATCCCGGTCAGGGTGCGTTCTGCGGGCCGGACGTCCCGGCGTCGGGGCGCTACGCGTTCAAGGACGACGGCGGGCAGCTGGAGCTCGAGCCGGCCAAGCCGGACCCGTGCGCCGATCGCGACGCGATCCTCTCCGGCACCTGGCGCAAGGGCTGAGACTCCAGTCGCGTCACCGCCGCCGCGCCGTCCAGATCCGGGTCTCGAAGCGCAGCGTCAGCGTGGCCTCGGCCATCGGTAGCGCTGCCTTCAGATCCGCTCGCACCGCGGGCCGTCGCTCCTCGGGCAGCGACGCGACGAACGACGCCGACATGAGGTACGCGAGGTAGGTCCCGGGCGAGACCGTCCATTCGTAGGGGACGCTGTCCTCGCGCAGCGGCCCGAACGCCTCGTGCCGGTCGAGCGCGCCGCGGCCCTGGTCCTCGGTGAAGCCGGGGTGGTCGACGATGAGAGGGCCGAACACCTCGCCGATCCGGTCGTGCCACGGCGCAGGGCTCGTCGGGCTCGGCGACTGCCACAGCAGCGCGATCCCGCCGCCGGGGCGTAGCACGCGCGCCACCTCGGCCGCGGCGGCGTCGCCGTCGAACCAGTGCCACGCGTCGCCGACGGTCACGACGTCGACGGATGCGTCGTCCAGCGGGATCGCCTCGGCGGTCCCGTCGAGCGGGTCGGCCCCGCGGATCCGCGAGCGCAGCTCGGCCAGCGGCTCGACGGCGACGACCCGCGCGCCGGACTCCGTCAGGACCGACGTCAGCCGGCCCGTGCCGGCGGCGAGGTCGAGCACGACGCTCGTCGGCGAGAGCCCGACCCGGTCGGCGAGGACGTCGAGCACGCCGACGGGATAGGGCGGCCGCCCGGCGTCGTACTCGTCGGCGACGCGGGCGAAGGAGGCGGCGAGCTCGCGGGTACGGGGCGGGAGGCTCACCTACCAGGCCGACTCCTCGTAGTCCTTGAGGAACACGCCGTGGACATCCTCGCCCGCCTCGCCGCGGACGATCGGGTCGTAGACGCGCGCGGCGCCGTCGACGAGGTCGAGCGGCGCGTGGAACCCCTCGTCGGCCAGGCGCATCTTCGTCGGGTGAGGGCGCTCGTCGGTGATCCAGCCGGTGTCGACGCTCGTCATGAGGATCCCGTCCTCGGCCAGGAGCTCGCTCGCGCTCGTGCGCGTGAGCATGTTGACCGCGGCCTTGGCCATGTTCGTGTGCGGGTGACCCGGGCCCTTGTAGCCGCGGCTGAACTGACCCTCCATCGCCGAGACGTTGACGACGTACTTGCGCCGCGCCTTCGACGCGGCGAGTGCCGGCCGTAGCCGGCTCAGGAGGAGGAACGGCGCTGTCTCGTTGCAGAGCTGGACCTCCAGCAACTCGACCGCGTCGACCTCGCCGACGACCTGGCTCCAGCTGTTGTCGGGGTCCAGGTCGGGCGCGAGGCCGCCGGCGTCGACGGCGGTGCCCGCCTCGAGTCGCTCCACGGACGCGGAGCCGGCGGTGAGGGCGAGTGCGCTCAGCGCGTGCGGCGTCGGCGACCAGTGGCCTTCTGTCAGCGCCGCCGTCCCGGTGGCGTGAGCGCCGCGGCCGAGCGTGACGACCTCGGGCACCTCGCCCGCCGGCGCGGCCTGCTCCGCCGCGGCGAGGTGCGCGTAGGCCTGGGGGGAACGGCGGACCGTCTGGGCCGCGTTGTTGACGAGCACGTCGAGCGGGCCCTGCGCGGCGACGTCGTCCGCGAGTGCGAGGACCTGCGCCGGGTCGCGGAGGTCGATGCCGACGATCCGCAGGCGATGTAGCCAGTCGCCGCTGTCGGGCATGGCGCTGAAGCGCCGGACGGCGTCGTGCGGGAACCGCGTCGTGATCGTCGTGTGCGCGCCGTCGCGCAGCAGCCGCAGCGCGATGTACATCCCGATCTTCGCCCGCCCGCCCGTGAGCAGCGCGCGGCGGCCGGTCAGGTCGGTGCGAGCGTGGCGTCGCTCGTGGTTGCGTGCCGCGCAGGGCGGACAGAGCTGGTGGTAGAAGGCGTCGACCTCGCGGTAGCGCTGCTTGCAGACGTAACAGGCCCGGGCGCGCAGGAGGGTGCCGGCGGTGCCGCCGGCCACGCTCGGCGCGAGCTGGAGCCCTTGCGTCTCGTCATCGATGCGCCCCGGGGCGCCCGTGGCCGTCGCGGCGGTCACCGCGTCGTCGTTCGCGGCGATCGCCGCACGCCGCTCGGCCCGCCGCCGCTCCCGCACGCGCTTGTAGAGCTTCGCGGTCGCGCGCTGGACGGCGACGGCGTCCGGGTGGTCGGTCGGAAGCTGCTCGGCGTCGGCCAGGACGCGCAGCGCGTCGGCGAGGCGGTCGGGATCGATGCCGTCCATGCCGGAGGAGGGTAGGCCGCGGGGGCGACATTCAGCGGGGATGGCGAGACCCGGACTCGAACCGGGGACACCACGATTTTCAGTCGTGTGCTCTACCAACTGAGCTATCTCGCCGAGCGGCGGAAAGGGTAGCGGCGGGGCCGCGTCGGGGGGAGGCGCGGCGACGGGCCCGGCGCGGCGTGCGCGCGGTACGGTGCGCCCGTGGCGGAGACGTTGATCACCCTCCGGATCTGGCGGAAGGGGCCGCGCGGGCTCGAGCTCCTGGATCGGCTGGGCGAGGAGCTCGGGCGCGAGGTCGTGCCCGACGACCACGGGATCGTGCGGCTGAAGATGGACGGGCGGGGCGGGAAGGGCTGGGACACCCTGCGCGACGCGCTCGACCGCGTCGGCAGCGACTGGCGCGAGTGGCTCCACCTGGAGTCGCGCCCGCCGCGCTGAGGCGGCGCGGGGCTACTTCGCCCAGGCCTTGAGCTGCGGCAGCGGGTCGATCGGGTGGCCTCCGCGATCGCGCCAGCCGCCGACCCAGATCTCGAAGTGCAGGTGCGCGCCGGTGGAGCTGCCGGTGTTGCCGACCTGCGCGAAGACCGTGCCCGCCTCGATCCGCGCGCCGGGCGCGACGGTGATGCTGCCCGTCTTCAGGTGGGCGAAGAACATGGAACGGCCGTCGTCGGCGTTGATGACGACGTACCAGCCGGCGCCGCCCTTCTGGAAGTCGACGAACGCGACCGTCCCGCTCAGCGGCGACGCGACGGGCACGCCCTGCGCGGCCGAGATGTCGTGGCCCTCGTGCGTGTGGCCGGTCCGCCCCGCGCCGAACTTCGAGCCGTCGTTGCCGAGGCTGTACGGCCCGCGGACGGGGAAGAACCCGCCGCCCGAAGGCGCCGGCGCGGGCGCGGGCTTCGGGGCGGGCGAAGGCTTGGGACGCGGCTTCGGCTTCGGCTTGGCCTTCACCGTCACGAACGCCTTGCCGCTCGTGCGCGCGGCGCGGGCCAGAACCGACCCGCGGCCGTCGCGGGCGTGCACGCGCACGACGTACCTGCCGGGGCGCAGCCGGGCGCGGCGCGGCCACGGGACGGAGACGGTCTTGCCGACGCGCACCGAGCCGAGCTCGATCCGCGCGGGCACCTTCTTCGTCCGCACGTTCTGCACGACGACGCGGGCGCGGACGCGCTTGGTCCCCGGCTCCTCGATGCGCAGCTTGATCCTCGGCCGCCGGCCCTCGACGAGCTTGCCGGGCGTGACCTTGAAGAGGCGCGCGACCGGCTTGGGCGGGTCGGGCGTCCCCTCCAGGACCCCGCCGTGCTCGTCGGGCGCGTCGCCGAGCGTGCCGCCCGTTCCCTCGGCCGCGAGCACGGCGGAAGGGATCGCGAGGACGAGCGCGAAGACGAGAAGGAGGAGGGGAAGAACGCGAGACGGCGGCATCGTCTGTCCCAGGGAGTCGAGAGCCCGACCCCCTCTTTGAGCGAACGCAACCCCGCTTGCACGAGTTCGGTGCGGTG
>DASVRH010000471.1:0-2511 GCA_036388715.1 Solirubrobacteraceae bacterium
ACGGGATCGTCCAGGGCGGCGTCTACGAGGACCTGCGGACCGAGAGCGCCGAGACCGTCGCCGCGTCGGCGGTCGACGGGATCGCGATCGGCGGCTCGCTCGGCGCCGACAAGCCGCAGATGTACGAGGTGGTGGAGTGGACGACTGCGGTGCTGCCCGACCACAAGCCCCGCCACCTGCTCGGGATCGGCGAGGTCGACGACCTCGTGCGCGGCGTCGAGCTCGGCATCGACACCTTCGACTGCGTCACGCCGACGCGGCTCGGGCGCCACGGCGTCGTGCTCACCGCAGAGGACCCGCGTAACCGCGTCGACCTCACCGCCGCGCGCTTCAAGGACTCCAGGGAACCGATCGAGGACGGCTGCCCGTGCCCGGCCTGCACCGCCGGACTCCATCGCGGCTACCTGCGCTACCTGGCCAAGAACCGCGAGCTGACCGGCGTCCGGCTGCTCACGCTGCACAACCTCGTCTACGTCGCGCGGCTGATGCGCGACCTGCGCGAGGCGGTCGAGGCCGGCCGCCTCAGCGAGGTGGCGGCACGGCTTCGAGCGGGCGCTGCGCCGTCGACGGCTGCGGTGTCGACAGCTCCGTCGCCTCATGCTCGGCCAGCCTGATCACGTCGGCGATGCCCGCGCGCCGCGCGCGCCACTCGACCAGCGGCTGGACGACGGAGCGCAGGTAGATGAGCGGGCGCAGCGACTTCGGCACCATCACGTGCCGGGCGCGGCGGCCGACGCCCTCGACGATCGCGTCGCCCACGTCGGAGATCTGGGCGACCTCGCCGAACGCGGAGCCGAGCCTCTCCCGGCTGAGCCGCGCCGACGGGCGGGCGAGGCCCTGGCGCACCATGTCCGTGTCGATGAACGAGAAGTACGCCACGCCGACCTTCGCGCCGGTGTGCGCGACCTCGACGCGCAGCGCGTCGCCGAACGCCTCGACCCCGGCCTTGGAGGCGGTGTACGCGGCCATCATCGGCGTGTGCACGAGCGCGGAGGCCGACGACACGATGAGCAGGTAGCCGCGCCGCGCCACGACGTGCGGCAGGGCGGCGCGCGCCGTGCGGAAGACGCCGAGCAGGTTGACCTCGATCGTGCGGTCGAAGGCGGCGGGGTCGATCGACGCGACGGTCCCGTTGGCGGCGACGCCCGCGTTGGCGATCACGACGTCGATCCCGCCGAAGCGCTCGACCGCGCCCGCGACGGCGCCCTGCATCGCCTCGAGCGACGTCACGTCGGCCTCGTACCACCAGGCGCGATCGCCCAGCAGGGCGGCCTGGCGCTCCAGCTCCTCGGGCTCCAGCCCCACCAGCGCGACCGAGGCGCCGACGGCGTGGAGGCGCCGCGCCGCCTCCAGGCCGAGGCCCCGCGCGGCCCCGGTGATGAGGACGACCTTGCCGGCCACGTCGTACCGCTCGCGCGCCATGGGACGGACGCTACCGAAATGCCCGTATCTGGCCTCGCGACCGGTAGAATCGCCATTTCCGGTTCCCGCGCGCGTTATGGATGACGTGGCCGGGGGCCACGGACATGAACGACGGGGCAACTTTCACGGCACAGCTCACCGGTGGCGTGCGCAGGATCGCTGCGCTTGCGCACAGCGTCAGGGACGAGGACACCGTCCTCCGCGCGCTTCGGTACGAGCTCTACTACGCACTGGACGTCGACGACGTCCGTTTCGAGCCGCGCCAGGACCCGACCTGGCCCTCGCTGCCCCTGATCGTCGACAACCGCCGCCGCGGCGTGCTCGTCTTCGTCACGCACCCGCCGCGTCGCCTCAACGAGGACGAGATCGACGCCGCCGCGGCGCTGATCGAGACCGCCGCCGCCGTCCTCGCGCTGCTGGAGGCGCGCCACGCCGCGCGGATCGACTCGCTCACCGGGGCCCTCAACCACGGCGCGATGCTCGCCCGCCTCGAGGAGGAGATCGACCGCTGCCGGCGCTACCGCACCGGCCTGGCCTGCCTGCTCATCGACCTCGACGACTTCAAGGCGATCAACGACCGCTGGGGCCACGCGACCGGCGACTCGGTCCTGCGCCAGGTGGCGATGCTGCTGCGCACCGAGTTCCGCGCCCACGACCAGGTCGCCCGCTACGGCGGCGACGAGTTCGTCGTCCTGCTGCCGCACGCGGCCGGCCCGCGGGCCGAGATCGCGGCGCGCCGGGCGCTGCGGCGCCTGCGCGACATCCACGTCGTCACCGACGAGGGCCGCCAGCCGCTGAGCGCCTCGATCGGCCTCGCGGAGTGGGCCGAGCCCGAGACCCCGGCCGAGCTGCTGGCCAAGGCCGACCAGGCGCTGCTCGCGGGCAAGCGCGGCGGCAAGGACCAGCTGCGCACCGCCTCCGGCGAGTGGCCGTGGGAGGGGGAGGAGCCCGAGCCCGAGGTCCCTAGCGAACCCGCCGCGGCTGCCGCGGCGGGTGTCCCGCCGGGCGCCTAGCGGGCGACTCGCACACGAGCCCGCCGCACCTCGCGGCGGCCGATGTCGTCGCGGCTGACCGCGGTGATGACGACCG
>DASVRH010000472.1:0-2366 GCA_036388715.1 Solirubrobacteraceae bacterium
GCGCATGGGCAGGACGGGCTGGTCGACGCGCGACTCGTAGCGGACGAACGCGGCGAGGAGCGCGAGGCCGGCGGCGGCGATCGTCGTCGCGTCGCCGGTCGGCGCCGTCAGCGTGTGCGAGCGGGAGGCGCGGGTGTAGTCGCCGAAGCGCAGCCGCAGGACGACCGTGCGGCCGGCGCGCCGCTTCTTCTCCATCCGTCGCGCGAGCCGGTCGGCGAGGTCGCGCACGGCGGCCTCGACGTCCTCCCGCGACCGCGGCGAGCGCCCGAGCGCGCGCTGCGCGCCGAACGACCGCCGCCCGCGCCTTCGTCGCACGCGCCGGTACTCGCGGTTGTGCGCGATGGCGTGGACGTAGCGGCCGGCGGACCTGCCGAGGATCGCGACGAGGTCGGCCTCCTCGAGCGCGGCGGCGTCGCGTACCTTCATCAGCCCGAACGCATGGAGCTTGCGCGCCGTGGCCGGGCCCACGCCCCAGATCCGCTCGACCGGGAGCGCGTGGAGGAACTCGAGCTCCCGCGCGGGGTCGACGACGTAGAGGCCGTCCGGCTTGGCCTCGCGGCTGGCGATCTTCGCGAGCACCTTCGTGCGGGCGACGCCGACGCTCAGCGGCAGCCCGGCCTCCTCGCGCACGTCGCGCCGCAGCCGCTCGGCCAGCGACCGCGGCGGCTCGCCCGCCTCCGAGACGTCGAGGAACGCCTCCTCCATCGAGCCGGGCTCGACGAGCCGCGTGTAGCGGTCGAAGATCGCGAACACGGTCTTGCTCGCCGCCGCGAAGGCGTCCCACCCCGGCGATGCCTCGACGAGCCCCGGGCACAGCCGCCGCGCGCGCGAGGTCGGCATCCCGCTGCGCACGCCGGAGGCCCGCGCCTCGTAGGACGCCGCCATCACCACCCACGACCCCACCACGACCGGCCGCCCCCGGAGGGAGGGGTCGTCGCGCTGCGCCACCGAGGCGTAGAACGCGTCGACGTCCGCGTGGAGGATGGCCGGATGCATGCGAACATACGTTCGCACGAGGGGCGGACGGCGTGCGAGGGGGGCGCGGAGGGGAGAGCCGCGAGGGGGCGCGCCGCGGCGCGCCCCCTCGCGCTACCTCACGACGTGGCGGGCGTCGGCCGGCCGGCGACGCGTGTGCCGGTGCGCCGGTCGTCCTCCGACGGCGCCGGCGAGCCGAAGCCCGAGCCGGAGCCGCCGCGACCGGGCGCGTGCACGGCGAGGCGGTGCAGGCCCCAGGCGATCAGCGCGAGCAGCGACAGGGCGATCAGAGCGACGATGAGGTACGCGATGAACCACTGCGCGCCCCCGCCGCCGGTCTGCTCGCGCAGCAGCACCTCGGGCTCCGCCGCGAACTCGCGCGAGAACGAGGCGGGCGCGGGGATCTCCTTCGCCGGGATCTCCTGGTCGGCCGGCATGAAGACCGGCGCGATCTGCAGCTCGCTGCCGGTGTGCAGCCGCAGCAGCGACTTCCACTCGCCGTAGAGCGGCACGGGCGCGGTCGACTCGTACTTGCCGGGCCCGATCTCCTTCAGCGGCTCGACCGAGCTGCCGCCGCCCTGCCAGGCGGTCACGGTGAACCACTCGGCGTCGGCGGCCGCGTCCGGCGGGTCGAGCGTCACGACGAGGTTCCCCTCGCGCTGGGCGCCCGAGCCCTGGACGTCCTCGACCTGGACCTGCGCGCGCACCGGCTCGCCCTTCGGGTCGTCCTGCAGCCCGTAGAAGACCATCACCGCGAGCGCGGCGGCGGCGACCACGGCGAGCGGACGCAGCACGGCCGGGCGCTCCACCTCGTCGGCGGCGAGCCGCGAGCCCACCCAGGCGCCGATGATCGCGCCGACCATCGCCATCGCGAAGCCGAGCAGCGCGCCCTCGGGGAACAGCTCGGAAGGCCACGGCTGGTGCATCACGAGGTGCGACCAGCCCCACTCGGCGGCAAGCCCGATCGTGCCGATCCCGAGACCGGCCGCCACCCCGAACTGGAGCGGCTTGCGCGCGAACCGCAGCGCGACCGCCTCCACGACCAGGGCCTCGACCAGGTACAGCGGCATCGCCGGCGTCGTCTGCCCGAGCACGGGGCCGATCGTCAGCGTGAGGAACCCGCGCACGACGAGGAAGAAGGCGACGGCGAGCAGCGCCGACCCGCGGCCGAGGTACATCCGCGTCGCGACGAGGCCGACGCCGGCCGCGAGCATGATGAGCATCGGGTGGAAGACGAAGCGGAACTGGGGGACGCTGAAGTCGAACTCGGCCTGGAACGTCGACAGGCCGATGAGCAGGCCGCCGGGCAGCGCCGCGCGGCGCGACAGCTTCACCCAGGCCTTCTCACGGTCCGGGCCGGCCGCGGCGTCGGCGCGCCGTGCCTCGACGAG
>DASVRH010000473.1:0-2881 GCA_036388715.1 Solirubrobacteraceae bacterium
CGCCGAACGCGTGCGCGCAGACACGCGCGAGCTCGGCGTCGGCCTGGTCGTCCTCGGCGCCCGGGTAGCGGTAGCCGAGATCTCCCGCCAGGTCGAACGTGAGCATCTCGGCCACGCGCGCCGTCTCGGCGATCGCCTCGGGATGGTCGGCGAACCGCGCCGCCATCGCGGCCGGCGACGCGAGCACGTGCGTGTGGTTGCCGCGGCGCAGCGGCTCGGACGCGTCGAGCGTCGAGTGCTCGCGGATCGCCACGAACGCGTCCTGCAGCCGGGCGCGGGCGCGCGTGTGCGCGTGGACGTTGCCCGTCGCCACGCACGGCACCCCGAGCCGCGCCGCGAGCGACGACAGCCCGCGGTTCAGCGCGCGGTCGTGCCGCGCGAACGGCCGCTGGAGCTCGACCCGGAACGCGTCGCGCCCGAACGCGGCCAGCAGGCGGCGCATCGTCGGCTCGTCGCGCACGCCGTCGCGCGAGCAGCCGCTCAGGCAGACCAGCCCCTCCGCGTGCTCGGCGACCTCGTCGAGCGTGACGCGCGGCGAGTCGAGGATCGGCCCGCCGTCCGGCGCGCGCACGTGCGCGTGGGCGCGCGTGAGCAGGCGGCACAGGTTGCTCCAGCCGCGGGCGTCGCGGACGAGCAGCGTCAGGTGCCGCGAGGCCGGCGGTGTCTCGCGGCGGTGCGGCCCGACGGGCTCGTCGACGACGTCGACCTCCGCCCCGTGGATCGCCCGCAGCCCGACCGCCCGCGCCGCCTGCGCGAACTCCATCGAGCCGTAGACGCCGTTGTGGTCGGTGAGCGCGACCGCCTCGTACCCCAGCCCCACCGCCGCCTCCGCCAGCTCGGAGGGCAGGCTGACCCCGTCGAGGAAGGAGAAGGCGGAGTGGGCGTGGAGCTCGACGTACGGCATGCGAACACATGTTCGCATAGGTGGGCGACGGAGGGCCTGCCTCCGCCGCCCCGCTGCCGATCAGTCGCCCGCGATCACGAAGCCGAGGAAGACGAGGATGGCCAGCACGCCGATGACCAGCGCGACCATGGCGCGGGTGTTCGTCCGCGACGTGCCCCCGGCCTGCCAGGCGGTGTAGGCCGTCGCGGCGCCGAGGATTGGCAGCAGCAGCCACCCGGGCCCGTCGTGGTCGAGTGCCGCCAGCACCACCCAGGCGACGACCGTCACGGCAGCGAGGATCACCGCGGTTCGCGTGCCGGACTCGTCCCGTGCTACCGCGCCTGTCTCCGTCATCGCTGCCTCCTCGTCGTGGAGCGCCGACACTACAGCGCCGACGCGCCAGAAGAGAGGAATTCAGGCGGCCGAGGGGGCGAGGCAGTCCAGGCGACGGGCCCAGCCCATCCCCGGCTCGCGGCCCGCGGCCATGACGAGGCGGCCCGTGCGCACCCGCTCGACCTCCTCGTACCCCGCGCCGAGGAGCGACTTCAACGCCGCGCCCTTCACCTTCTCGCTCTCGTCCGTCTCGTAGCGGCGGACGTCGATCCGCGCGCGGTCGGCGATCCGCTCGCCCAGCGCGCGCGCCGCGGACAGCGCCCGCGACGAGAGGAGGGAGCGGGCGAGCGAGCGGAGGACCGGGTCGGTCAGGTCGAGCCGGGCCTCCAGCTCCACGAGGTCCCCGCCACCCGACGCCCGGCCGCCGAGGTCGCGCGCCCCGTGCACCCGGCTCTCGCCCCGCAGCGTCAGCGCGACCGGCGAGCCCTCGCGGTCGACCGCCAGCTCGACGGCCCGCGCCGTGCCGCTGCCGACCCCGAGCCGCGCGAGCGGCGCGGCGAGCGCGGCCGACAGCTCGCCCGAGGTGCGCAGCTCGTACGTGCGCTGCCCGGTGGCGACGTCCTCGCGCACGCGCGCGACCGTCCCTCCGCCGGGACCGCGCGTCCGCCCCAGTGCCGTTCCACTTCGCCGCCGCCTCGCCCTCGGCACCCGCGCCCGCGACCCACCACCGCTCCTCCGACAGCACGCCGTCGTGGAAGTCCTCCACCCCGCGCTCGTCCAGCAGCGCGACGAGACGCGCGGCCGTCTTCGCGTCGCGCACGACGAAGCGCCTTCCGCGCCCACCCCGCGCGAGACCGGCCACGTCGACGCTCGTCCTCACGCCCCGCCCGCCGACCGTCACCTGCTGCCCGAGCGTCGTGCCGAGCCCCGCCGCCGCGGTGTCCTCGACCCACACGGCGACCGTCCCGTCCGACCGGTCCTCGCGCACGACGGTCCGGCCGTCGCCGGCCCGCGCGATCGCCACGGTCAGCACCCGCGAGCGCGACACGGCACGCGACCTGACGACGCAGGGACGAGGTGCGCCGGCGAGGCAGTCCCCGCCGCTGACCAGGCAGAGCGCCCGCTCGAACGCGCGGCCGACCGCGAGCGGCACGGAGGGCGCCCGCGGCACCGCGCCCGCGACCGCCGCGCCGAGCACGACGACGAGCACGCCGAGCAGCGCGACCCACTCCACCGACGCCGTTCCCCGCTCGCAACGCACGCCGCGAGGCTTCGCCAAGCACGCGCACGAGACAACGCGCGTCTGTGCCGGAAGCGTGAAGGACCTACGCCGCGAACGGCAGGGCGAGCGCCGAAGCGAGCGCGAGCACGACGAGCACACCGTCGAGCGGGCGCGCCCGGAGCGGCCGCGGCGTCTCCCGCGGCGGCGGCGCGTGCGTGCCCGCCTCGCCGGCGACCCAGTCGAGCACGGCGTCGGCGATCGGCACGGGCTTCTTCGCGGGCACGTCCTTCAGGCGGTCGATCAGCCTGCGGCCGGAGACGACGAGCCCGTCGGTCGAGCCGAGCCCTCCGAGGACCTCCTCCGTCTCGCGCGCGCCCGGCACCCGTCGCGCCCGGCGCAGCGAGCGGCGGAAGACCTCGCGCAGGCCGTCCTCCCCCGCGGCG
>DASVRH010000474.1:0-1825 GCA_036388715.1 Solirubrobacteraceae bacterium
CGTCGCGCTGTGGCGCGCAGCGTCCGTCCGACGGCCGCTGGCTCGCGCGGCCCTGCAAGCAGCGCCGCCCGTTCGTCTGCCGGCGCGCGGACGACTCGGTCGTGCTCGTCCCGGCGCGCGTGCGCGGCGACAGCCCGCCGCCCGGCTGCGGCGCGATCCGCACCGGCCGCGAGAACGAGCAGGCGCGGGCCGCGGCCGGCGGCAGGATTCCCTGGGTCTTCAGCGCGCCCAGGCGCTGACGCCAGGGCGCTTCCTCTGAGGTCCTCGACTGTGCGAGGATCGTCGCGTGGGACGGTCCTACGACGTCGACGTGACGACGAACGGCCCGGAGAAGCGCTACGCGACCGCCGACCTGGGCGCGCTCGAGAAGGACGTCGCGCGCGATCTGCGCAAGCGCCTGGCCCGCCTGACCGACGACGACGTGCACCACTTCGTCGACGTCCCGATGCCTCCCGGTCCGGAGGGGCGCTGGGTGGTGCTGGCGTACGGCGGCTGGCGCTACGTCGGGCAGTGGAACCCGGGGACGCCGGAGCTCTGGCGCCTCGGCGCCGGCCGCGGCCGGCTGCTGGTGCATCGGATCGTCGCCTCCTCGTGGCTCGAAGCCGCCCTCGAGGACGCGGCGCGGGACGCATGACCGACGCCGAGCGCATCGACGACGAGAGCGACGGGCTGAAGCCGACGCGCCTCTGGCTCGTCCATGCGGTCGCCGTCGTCGTGGCCGTCGTCGCGTTCGCCGCCGACCCGCGAGAGAAGGGCTCGCGCGCCGCCGCGCTCGACGACTTCTTCCCCACGGCCGCGTCGATCGCGCTCACCCTGCTCGTGGCGATCGCCCTGCTCCAGGGCGTGCTCGGCGACGTCGTCGCGCACTCCGTCCGTCGATGGGTCGATCGCAGCGTCTTCGTGCACCTCGGCGTCGCCGCCGTCGCCGCGGCGGTCGGCACGATCGGCGGGATGGACGAGGCCGCCTATCGCTGGCTGTTCGCGCTCGCGGCCGGGCCCGGCGCCGCCGCGCTCGCGACCGTCCTGCTCATGGGCCAGGCGAACATCGGCGCGCAGAAGGAGCGCGCGGCGGCGGCCGCCGCGCGCGGTCAGTCCTCCGGCGAGAACTTGCCGAGCTTGCCGAAGCGCAGTGCGTCCGACGAGTAGCCGAGGCCCTTGTCCAGGAACACCTCGCGGAAGTCGATCGACTTCATCCCGCCAGAGCTCTGCTCGCCGGGGAAGCTGACGCCCGCGATCGACGTCTGGAGCGTGCGCTCGACGTCGTCGAGCGACAGCCCGCCCTTGAAGGCAATCATCGAAGAGGTGATCGTCTCGACCCGCTCCGCCGTGCGGGTCAGCGCCTCCTCGACGAGGTCCAACCCGAACAGGCCCTGCGACGTGTAGCCAACCAGTGGCAGCTGGCTCGCCCGCTTCGAGGCTGTCGCCGAGACGACCCCCGGCAGGACGGAGCGGAAGAGCTCGACGTTCAGCTCGCCGATGCGCGGCGTGGCGGCCGCGCGCTCCTCCTTGCCGACGGCGTTCGCGACCGACAGCGTGACCCTCTCGAGGTACATCGCCGCGGCGTCGGCGAAGGTCTCGGCGAGCTCGGGACCGAACAGGTGCTCCGCGTCGGCGGCCAGCGTCGCCTTCCAGGGACCGATCACGACGACGCCCTCCTCCGCGTCCTCGTCGTCGCCGTGCTCCTCGGACAGCGCCTCGATCGAGACCGTCTCGAGCTCCTCGCCGGCCTCGGCCGCGCGCGCCGCGTCGCGGAACGTCTTGTTGAGCTCCGGGTTGGCCGCGACGAGGAACTGCTCCGCGTTGGCCGGGTCGACGGGCACGAGCG
>DASVRH010000475.1:0-8644 GCA_036388715.1 Solirubrobacteraceae bacterium
CTCGGCTGAGCGCGGGGGCGGCGCGCGCTCAGCGCGTGAGCAGCCCGGCGTCGAGCACGAGCGAGGTGCCGGTGACGTACCGGGCGGCGTCGGACGCGAGGTAGAGCACCGCGCCGGCGACGTCCTCGGGCTCGATCCACGGCACCGGCAGCAGGTTGCCGGCCGACCGCTCGGCGACCTCGCGCGGCGTCAGCCCCTCCAGCTCCGCGAGGCCGTCGTTCATCGGCGTGTTCACGCCCGTCGGGTGCACGGCGTTCACCCGGATCCCGTGCTGCGCGAGCTCGATGGCCCACGACTTCGTCAGCCCGGTGAGGCCCCACTTCGACGCGGCGTAGTGCGAGAGACGGCCCATCCCGCGCAGCCCGGCGATCGACGAGTTGTTGACGATGACCCCGCGCCGCGCGGCGATCATGTGCGGGATGACGCGGCGGGCCACGATCCACGCGCCCTTGAGGTTGATGTCGATCATCGCGTCCCACTCGGGTTCGGTGAGCTCGTGCGCGAGCCCGTAGGCGCAGATGCCGGCGTTGTTGAAGAGGACGTCGATCCGCCCGAAGCGCTCGATCGCCTCGGCCACGCCGCGCGCGACCGCCGCGTCGTCGCGCACGTCGGCGACGACGGTCAGGCAGTCGGTGCCGGCGGCGGCGACCTCATCGGCCAGCGACGCCAGCTCGTCCGCGCTGCCCATCGGATAGCCGGGGTACTCGAGCTCGCGCGCGACGTCGAGCCCGACGATGTCGTAGCCCTCGCGCGCGAGCGCGACGGCGGTGACGCGCCCCTGGCCGTGCGCGGCGCCGGTGACGAGCGCGACCGGCCTCACGCCGCGGCCTCCTTCGTGTAGGGGAGGAGGTACTCGTCGAGCGGGACGCCGAGCGCGTCGTTGAAGACGTTCGTCGCGACCATGATCGCGGCGAAGCCGATGAGCGCGACGATCTCCTCCTCGCCGTAGCGCTCGCGCAGGCGCGCGAACAGGTCGTCGTCGTCGGCCGCGTGCGGGTCGTTCGCGAGCCGGCGCCCCAGGTCGACGATCAGCTCGTCCTCGGCGTCGAGCTGCAGCGACTCCGGGTCCTCGCCGGCGTCGATCAGCAGGCGGCGGAAGAACGTCGAGCAGATCAGGCAGTCGTTCTGGGCGCTGATCGCGTGCGCGAGCAGCTGCGCGCGGCGGACGCCGAGGAACGCGGCGATCCGGTCGAACAGCGGGTACCAGGTGAGCAGCATCGCGAGCGTCTCCGGCGAGCGCGCGGCCGTCCATTTCATGTTCGTCATCCGCGAGCCCGCGGCCTCGTGCTCGGCGGCGATCCGCCGCGAGGCCTCGGGCGCGCGGCCGGCGTCGACCGGTGCGATTCGGGTCATGCCCGGGCATGATGCCCGGCCGCGGAAGAAACGGACGGATGGACGATGGCGACGGGGCGTCAGTCGACGTACCTTGCCTGGCACGAGCGCGCGCTCGGACGGGATAGCGACGGCCCGAACGCTTCTCCGGGGTTCGGGTCGCCGCGCCCTCGTCCCCGTCTCCCGCGCGATCGTCAGCGGCGCTCGCAGGTCAGCACGACCTGGAGGGCGAACAGCTCGGGCCGCGCGCGGACGAGCGCCGGCTGGAGGCGGCCGAGCGCGGGGAAGCGGCTCTCGAGCGGCAGCGGCGCGTTCGCGAACGCCTCGCCGACGACGCGCAGGCCGGCGTCCTCGACGAGCCGGCGCGCCCCGGCGCGCGTGTAGAAGCGCAGGTGGGTGCGGTCGAAGAGGCCGTGGTCCTCCCGCGGGAAGCGGCCGCGCAGCAGCGCGCGCCGGCCGGTCCAGTGCGCGACGTTCGGCAGCGACGCCACGACGCGCCCGCCGGGGGCGAGCAGGCCGCCGGCCCACCGCAGCACGGCGCCCGGCTCGCGCAGGTGCTCGAGGACGTCGCCGAGGAGCACGCGGTCGAACGGCCCCGACACGCGCGCGCGCACCTCGTCGGCCTCGACGTCGCCCACGACGACCTCCGCGCACCAGCGCCGGGCCGACTCGGCGGCGGCGGGCGACGCCTCCATCCCGATCACGGTGCAGCCGCGCTCGGCGAGCAGCCGCGCGAGGTAGCCCTCGGCGCACCCCACGTCGAGCACGCGCGCCCCGTCGGGCACCCCGCCGAGCAGCAACGCGTGGCTCGCGGCGAGCCCGTGCCGCGCGACGAGATCGCCGTACACCGTCACAGCGCCACGGACACTACGAGAGTGAGCGCGACGCCCGTCACGAGGACGGCGAAGGCGCGCGCGAGCGCCGGCTGGGGCATCCGCGAGGCGACCGCCGCCCCGGCCAGCGAGCCGACGACGCATCCGGCCGTCATCGCGGTCGTGATCTCGGCGTCGAGCGAGCGCCCGGCGGCCAGGTGGGTGACCAGGCCCAGCAGGGAGGTCGCGGTGATGATGGCCAGCGACGTCCCGACCGCGGTGCGCATCGTGAACGCGAGCGCGACGGCCAGCGTGGGGACGATGAGGAACCCGCCGCCCACGCCGAGCAGCCCGGTGAGCAGGCCGACGGCGAAGCCCGCGACCAGGTCCTGCGGCAGCCGCAGCGGCGGGCACGCGGCGGCGCCGGGCTCCCAGCCGCGCTCCTCCTCCGCCTCGTCGCCCTTCGACCAGATGGCGCGGGCGGCGGCGAGCATGACCACCGCGAAGACGAGCAGCGTGACCGACCGGCCGATCGACTCGCCCAGGACCGTCCCCGCGACGATGCCCGGCAGCGCGGCCGCCGAGAACGACAGCGCGTGGCGCCAGCACACGCGCCCCGCGGTGGCGTGGCCGGCCGCGCCCGCGATCGCACCGCCAGCGACGACGGCCAGCGACGTGGTCGTCGCCTCGGCCACGCTCTGGTCCAGGACGTAGACGAGGACCGGCACGGCGAGCACCGACCCGCCGCCCCCGAGCGTGCCGACCGCGAGCCCGATCGCGAGCCCGAACAGGACGGCGGCGAGCACGCGGCTAGCCGCTCTCGATCGGCCAGCCCTGTCGCTTCCACAGCGGCACGCCGCCGTCGACGAGGTGGATGGCGTCGGCGACGCCGAAGCGCTTGAGCAGGCTGGTCGCGACCGCGGCGCGCTGACCGCTGGCGCAGATGACGCCGACGGGCCGGCTCGCGTCGATCCCATCGGGCACCTCGCGGAGGTCGTGGTAGGGGACGTGCACCGAGCCGGGGACGTGCCCGGCCTCCCACTCGTCCTGCTCGCGGACGTCGAGGAGCTGGAGGCCGTCGCGCTCCCAGCGCTCGTGCGCCTCGGGCACCGTCATCCGCTCGACGCGCTCGACCGGCAGGCGCTCCTCGCGCCACGACGTCATCCCGCCGGCGAGGTGGCCGGCGACGGAGCGCAGCCCGACCACGGCGGCGAGCTCGGCGGCCTCGCGTGCGTCCTCGTCGTCGCGCCCGACGAGGACGATCGGCTGGTCGGGATCGGCCAGCCAGGCGAGCTTCGAGCCGAAGCCGGCGCGCCGAGCGGTGATCGACACCGCGCCCGGGATGTGCGCCTCGTCGAACTGCTGCTCGGTGCGGACGTCGACCACGAGCGCGCCGTCGCCGCGGGCGTGCTCGACCTGCCGCGGGGCGAGCGGGTGCGAGGTCACGTCGTCCTTGACGAGCGGACCCTGGTTGATCGCGACGATGGTGCGGAAGTTCGGCGGCTGCGGCGCGAGCGACTCGAGCGCGGCCTCCACGAACGCGTCCTCGGCGCCGATGCCGAGCAGCCGCTGGTGCGCGCGCTCGTAGCCGATCGTCGAGGAGATCTTCAGGTCCATCCCCGGCCCGCCGCACAGCGAGCCGCCGAGGTGGCCGGGCCAGACCTCGCACGTGTCCGGCAGCGCGAGCAGCGTGTCGCGCAGCGAATGGAAGATGTCGCGTGCGCCCTTGTCCTTGTCGACGGCGAGGTCGGGGCGCGCGATGTCGCCGACGAAGAGCGTGTCGCCGGTGAGCACCGCCCACGGCTCGTCGCCGCGCTCGGTGTCGATCAGGGCGAACGCCGTGTGCTCGGGGCGGTGCCCGGGCGTATGCAGCGCGCGCACGGTCAGACTGCCCAGCTCGAGCTCCCAGCCGTCGTCGAACGGCTCGTGCTCGTAGCCGGGCTCGGCGAGGCGGTGGATGTGGATCGTCGCGTCGGTCGCGTCGGCCAGGCGGCCGTGGCCGGAGACGTGGTCGGCGTGGTTGTGCGTCTCGAGGATGTGCTCGATCCGGACGCCCAGGTAGCGGGCGATCCGGAGGTACTCGTCGATGTCGAACTTCGGGTCGACGACCGCGGCCACGCCGGCCCCGTCGTCGCCGATCAGGTAGCTCGCGCACCCGAGGTCGTCGTGCGTGACCTGGCGGAAGATCATCGGACCGGCAGCCTACGCCGGGGCGCCGGCCTCCGATCGCCGCGAGCGCGCGAGGTGGCGAGCGCGCGGGCGCGGCACGACGACGAGCGGGCACGGCGCGTGGTGGATGAGCGCACGCGACACGCTGCCGAGCAGCGTGGAGTGGGCGGCGCCGTGCGCGCGCGAGCCCGTGACCATGAGGTCGACGCCGGCCGCCGCGGTCGCCAGCGCGTGGGCCGGCGGGCCGTCGAGCAGCTCGCCCGTCGCGCGCACCGCGTCGGGAAGGGACGCGACCGCCTCGTCGAGCTCGCGCCGGCAGGCTTCGCGCAGCGGCTGCTCGACCCCGCGGACGTCGTAGGGCACGCCCGCGAAGCCGACGACGGTCGGCAGCTCGACCACGGAGAGGACGGCGACGGTGGCGCCGACGGCCTCGGCGAACCCGCCGGCCCACGCCAGCGCCCGGCGCGCCTCGGGCGAGCCGTCGTATGCAACGCCGACGCGGCGGGTGTCCGGCGTCGCGTCGGCGTAGCCGCGGGGCGCCACCGCGACGGCGCACGGCGCGCCGTGCACGACGCGGTCGCCCACGCCGCCGAGCAGCGCGCGGCCGACCGGGCCGCGGTGCGACGAGCCGACGACGAGCACGTCGGCCTCCTCGTCGCGCGCCACGCGGTGCAGGCCGTGCGGGACGGAGGGGTCCGCGACGGCGCGGATCGTGCTCGGCACGCCGGTCAGCCGGGAGGCGCCGCGGAGCAGCGCCTCGGCGTCCGGGCGGAGGGTCTGGTCCCACGGATAGACGTGCGCGAGGACGAGACGCCCGCCCTCGACGCGCGACAGCTGGGCGCCGAGGGCCAGCGCGTCCGGCTGCTGCTCGGTGCCGTCGATTCCGACGATGACGTTCATGGCCCGACCGTATGCCTGAGCCGGCGGGCGGTCATCGGGGGATCGGCGCGGCGCGTCTACGTAGTTTCCACCTCGCGCAGCGACCCGTCCTCCGGGTCGAAGACGAACCCGCGGATGTGGTCGCGGGCGGAGAGCTCGGGCGTGCTGCGCAGGCGGTCGAGGGTGTGGCGCAGCGTGCGCTCGACGTCGTCGAAGGCGCCGAGCCGCCAGGCGGGCAGCGCCCCGTCGGCGCGCAGCATCTCGGCGTAGTCGTCCTCGGACGCACCCTGCAGGCCGCAGCCCTCGTGCATCACGACGACGATCTCCTCGGTCCCGAGCAGCCGCTGCGACGCGCTGAGCGACCGGATCGCGTCGTCGGTCGGCAGGCCGCCGGCGTTGCGGATGATGTGGGCGTCGCCGCGCTGGAGGCCGAGCATGGGGAAGAGGTCGATGCGCGTGTCCATGCACGCGAGCACGGCGACCTTGCGCCGCGGGCGGGGGCTCAGGCCGGGGGCGGCGAGGTCGTCGGCGTTGGCCGCGGCGACGGCCAGCATGTCATCGGCGTTGGTCATGGCGGGCGCGGATCCTACGAGGCGCGCGCGAGGGACTACTTGTCGAGGCTCTTGAGGAGCGGGAGCGGGTCGACGACCTCGCCGCCCTCGTACCAGCCGGGCGCCGTCCACTGCTCGAAGTGCAGGTGGCAGCCGGTGGCGCGGCCGGTGTCGCCGACCTTGCCGACCGGGTCGCCGGCGCGGACGACGTCGCCCTTGCGCAGCGGCGACGCCGACTGGAGGTGCATGTACGCGAAGCTCGAGCCGTCCGGCGTCTGGAGGACGACGTAGTTGCCGGCGCGGTCCTGGAACGCGCGGTGCTGGACGGTGGCGTCGTAGAGCGCGACGAGCGGGGTGCCGCACTTGGCGAAGACGTCCTGGCCCTGATGGCCGCGGCCGGCGCCCAGGCCGTCGCCGTAGGTGTGCCTGCCCTGGATGGGGAACACGCCGTCGGCGGGCAGCGTGGCCGCGCGCGGCAGCGTCGCCTGGCGCTTGACCTTCAGCGGCTGCGGCGCGACGTCGCGGCCGGCGTCGCCGCTCACCGCCAGCGGGCCGGACTTCGCCTTGCGCGGGACGACCACCTCGAGCTGGTTGTGCTCGGCCCTGCTCGGCCGCGCGAAGCGATCGTCGCTGCGCCCAGGGCCGCCGACGAAGCGGACCCTGCTCACGGTCTCGAGCGACTCGCCGGCCAGCGTCAGCCGCGCGCCGCGTGCGCACTCCCACGTCGCCTCGTCCTCGCAGACCGCGGCGACGACCTGGGGCTCGTCCGGGACCGAGGCGCCGCCCGTCGCGTCAGCGCCGTCGTGGGCGACGGCGGAGGCGGGCACGGCGAGGCTCAGGAGAGCCACGGCGAACGAGATCCAGCGGGTGGGCGCGATCGACAAAGACACCTCTTCGGTTGCGGGCAGCGCCTACGAGGTGAGCTGACGGGCTCGCGCTGACAACAGCAGCGCTAGGACGCGATCACGCGCCCACTCGCCCCAACGAATCGGGTCCCCCGTCCGCGGCCCGAGAGCCACGGTTCGGCGCTGTATCTCTACAGCGGCGGAGACCTTAGCGCAGCGTTATGACGACTGCGCCACGGCGACCGCCGCCTCTGCCAACCTCAACGGCGTGGGGTCGAAGATCTTGCGCCTGTTCGTTCTCGCGCTCGTATTTGGCGCGTGCGGAGGCGACGAGACGCGGCCCGAGCAGCCGCCCGCGCCGCCGCCGGACGACCCGCTCGCCTTCTACGACTGGGAGGCGAACGTGATCGGCCCGCGCGGGCGCCCCGAGCCGGACGACCCGGCGGTGACCGGCGGCTCGGCGGCCGGCGCCGCGGCGTACGGGCTGTCTCGGACGCAGGCGAAGCGGCGCCTGGAGGACGGGATGACCCTGGTGCGCGCCGAGGAGGCCGACGACGCCTTCTACGTCCTGCGCGACCGGCCCGCCCTCACCGGCGCGGACATCACGAACCCCGAGCAGAGCTTCGACAACAGCCCGGGCGGCAGCGGGCAGCCGATCGTCACCTTCGACTTCACCGACCGCGGGCGGGAGGCGTTCGAGGCGCTGACGCGGGAGCTGGCCGAGCGCGGCGCCCGCATGCGGGTGCCAGGCGGCGACCCGCTCGAGGCGGCGCAGCACTTCGCGATCGTGCTCGACGGCCGGCTCGTCAGCGTCCCGTACGTCGACTTCGAGCGGAACCCGAACGGGATCGACGCGGCGAACGGGTCGCAGATCGAGGGCGGCCTGACGATCGAGAGCGCGCGGGAGCTGGTCGCGCGCCTGAAGGGCGGCCCGCCCCCCGCGCGCCCGGAGGCGCGCGGGGAGGAGCCGGGCGGCTAGCGCCGCGCGGGGCGGCGGACGACGCGCTCGCAGGAGCCGTCGGGGTCCTGCGCGCTCGAGTCGCTGACGATGTCGCGGCCGTCGAGCAGCGCGCGGTCGTTGCCGGGGCCGCAGAGGACGCGGTCGACCTCGCCGTCGCGGGTGCGGAAGCGGTCGTTGCCGGGGCCGCCGTCGAGCGTGTCGCCGACCTGGTCGTTGCCCGGCTGCACGTCGCGCGGGCCGCCCGCGCGCAGGAGGTCGTTCCCCTCGCCGCCGAAGGCGACGTCGATGCCCTGGCCGAGGCGGATCACGTCGTCGCCGCCGTTGCCGTGCTGGGTGTCGTCGCCGCCGCCCGCGAACATGAGGTCCCGGCCGTGCTCGCCGAAGCTCGTGTCGTTCCCGGGGCCGCCGTGCATGCGGTCGTGGGAGTCGCCGCCGCGCAGCGTGTCGTTGCCGGGACCGCCGAAGAGGCGGTCGAACGAGGTGCGGTCGCCGACCAGGTTCGCGTCGCCGCGCACGCTGTCGTCTCCCCGTCCGCCGCGGACGACGTCGTTGCCCGGCCCGCCGATCAGCGTGTCGTTCGCGGCGCGCCCGAAGATGCGGTCGTCGCCATGGTTGCCGTCGATGTGGTCGGGGCCGTTGGTGCCGCGCAGCCGCTCGTTGCCGGGGCCGCCGATGACGGTCGCCGCGAAGGCGCCGCCCGGGAGGAGGGCCAGCGTCGCGATCGCCGTCGCAGTGGGTCGTGTGATCTGCATGTGACCTTGATCCCACGCTCAGCGCCGTCGGGACGGTCCTCTCACGCAGGTCTCACGCCCCGTGAGAAAACCGTGAGAGCGCGGAGGGGCGCGCCGTGCGCGGACGGGGCGGCCCGTCATCATGGGTCGCGATGCGCCGCCTGCTCGTCGCCGCCCTGATCGCCCTCGCCGCCGTCCCCGGCGCCGCCCTCGCCGTCGACCGCACGGGCGGCCCCGGCCCGGATCGCCTCGAGGGCACCGACGGCCCCGACCGTCTCAGCGGCCGCGGCGGGCGCGACACGCTGATCGGGCAGCGCGGGGCCGACCGTCTGCGCGGCGGGGCCGGCGCCGACACCATCCTCGG
>DASVRH010000476.1:0-12653 GCA_036388715.1 Solirubrobacteraceae bacterium
GCGGACGCTCCCCCGGCGGCCGAGCTCGCCGCGGCGCAGACGGCCGCGAGCAGGGCCAGGGCGGAGCTGGCGGCCGCGCGGGCCGAGCGCGACGAGGCGCTGGCGACGCTCGAGCGCCTGCGGTCGGGCCGCGTGTGGCGCGCCGCGGCCGTGTACTGGGGCCTGCGTCGCCGGCTGCGGAGGGGCTAGCCCCGGCGCGAGGTCGCGCGGCCGCGCGACTCGAGCTCGGCCACGCGCTCCTCGAGAGCGGCGCGCGCGGCCTCGGTCTCCAGCAGCCGCCGCGCCATCTGGGACTCGTGCTGCTTCGCCCAGGCCGCGTCGATCGTCCGGGCCTCGACGTAGGCCTCGGCCCGCAGCGCCCGGTCGACCCACGACGCGAGCGCCGAGCGCCAGGGCTCGACGGACAGGGGCGCCGTCCGGACCGCCGCGGGCGGCAGCTCGGGCAGCCAGCGCCGCGAGCAGGCGGTCAGCTGCACCGCGTCCTCGCCGTCCGGCAGGCCCGCCGGCGCTCCCGGCCGCGACCGGACCTCCGCCACCAGCGTCGTCCGCTGCTCCGCGACACGGCCGTGCTCGAACTCCCGCAGCGCACGCTCGCCCAGCTCGCGGCCCGCCACGACCAGCACGCCGTCGGGGCGCAGGACGCGGCGCAGCTCGGGCAGCGTCACCTCGTCGACGTCTCCCGACAGCGCGACGACGAGGTCGAACGAGCGGTCCCCGCACGGCAGCGAGCCCCCGCGCCACTCGCGGAAGAGCGCTGATGCCAGGCCGCGCGCCTCGGCCCGGGCGAGCGCGATGGGGTCGCGGTCGACCGCCAGCAGCGAGCGCGCGGCGCCGAGCTCCGACGTGGCCGAGCCGTCGCCGCAGCCCACCTCGAGGACGTCGACGTCGGCCGCCAGCGGCGCCGCCCAGCGGTAGCGCGCGACGCGCGTCACCTCGGCGACGGCCGCGGTGTGGCCGGCCTCCTCGCCGAGCTCCCCCGGCGTACGCCGGCGGGGGGCGGGGCCCACGCGCATGGGCGCGGCCACGCCGTCCAGCCCCGGGCCGGACGAGCCGCGGCGCTCCGACACGAGGACGGGGCTGCGGACGCCCGTGGCCCGCCCGTCGGTCCCGACGGCGAGGAGCGTCAGCTCGTGCTCCCCGGGCGGGCAGGCCTGCGCCGGGAGCGTGACGATCCAGCCGGAGCCGGCGGCGTCGTCGCGGCCGAGCGCCTCGGCGACGTCCCCGCGCCAGAGACCGATCGCGGCGTCGTGCGAGGTCCGGCCGTCGACGACGACGCTGACCCGGGCCACCCCCGCCGGCGCGTAGGCCCAGCCGCTGAGGACCGCGGGCGCGACGAGGTGCGCGCCCGGGCCGAGGCGCGGCGTGTCGCAGACGAGCAGCGGCCCGACCGTCGCCGCCTGCTCGACCGACTGCCCTCGCGGCCTGTCCACGAAGGGCTGCACGTCCAGGCCCTGGGTCGTCTCGGCCGTGGCGCCGCCGGCGTCGCGCGCGCGCACGATGAGCTCGGCGGCGCCGCGCGGGAGGTCGAGCAGGCCGACCTTCGCCTGCCAGCGCGCGCCGTCGACGTGCGCCGCGGTCAGCCGGCCGCACAGCTCGATCTCCACGCTCTCGAGTGCCGCGGGGCCGCGCGCCGACCCCGCGACGACGAGCTCGGCGCCGAGCGCGAACCTCGTCTCAGGGGACGGCGTGTCGCGGCTGAGCGTGAGCGAGGCGGCCAAGGCGGCAATGTTCGGGTCGCCGCCTCGCGGCATGCTGGTCTTCGGCACCGCCATCTCCGACGAGGAGCAGTACCGCCGCCACGCGAGGCCGGGCATCGCGCGCGTCGCGGAGCCGGACTCGATCGTGCTCGAGCGCCGCGGCACGAGCCTCCAGGCGGCGTACAACGGGATGCTCGACGAGGCGGCCGCGATCGACGGCCTCGAGGCGCTCGTGCTGGGTCATCAGGACCTCGAGCTGCGCGACACGCGCTTCGCCGAGACCGTCCGCCGCGTGCTGGCCGACCCGGAGGTGGGGCTCCTCGGCGCGGCCGGCGCGCGCGGGGTGCGCTCGCTGCTGTGGTCCTCCGGCCAGATCGTCGGCGGCTGGGCCGTGGGCCGCGACGGCGCGACCGAGGAGGTCCGCCACATCGACCCGGGCCCGGGCACGGAGGTCGACGCGGTCGACGGCATCCTGCTCGTGCTCTCGCCCTGGGCCGTGCGCGAGGTGCGCTTCGACCCCCGCTTCGAGCGCTGGTTCCACGGCTACGACGTCGACTTCTCCTTCGAGGTCCGTGCGCGCGGGCGCCGTGCGGTCGTCGTCGACCTCGACCTCGTCCACTGGACCGAGCGCAGCGCGCTGGACCCGCTGGACGACTGGGTCGAGGCGGCGTGCCTCTGGCACGAGAAGTGGGACCCCGACGGCGCCCCTTCCGGGTTCGGGCCGGTCGCGCTGCAGCCCGCGTACGACGCCAGGCGCGCCGTCGGCCCCGAGCGGCGCCCGCCGGCGACCGTGCGCGAGCTCGACCCGCTGGCACTCGAGCTGACCGGCCTGGACCGCGACGACCTGCGGTCGCTGCGGATCCACTTCACGACGACCCCCGCGACGCCGGAGGAGATCGTCGGCGACCGCGACGAGCGCCGCGCCGGCCGCGACCTCCCGCTCGACGCCTCGACGATGACGGGGCTCGTGCGGCTGCTCGACCTGCGGGCGTGCGTCGAGGAGCTGCTGCGCGACGGCGTGCCCGGCGACCTCATCGAGACCGGCGTGTGGCGCGGCGGGAGCGCGCTGTACATGCGCGCGATCCTCGCGGCCCACGGCGACGAGGAGCGCTCGGTGTGGCTGGCCGACTCGTTCGCGGGGCTGCCGGAGCCGGCCGGCGTCGACGACTGGCCCGCGACGCAGGTGCCCGACTTCAACGACCTGCTGCTCACGGTCCCGCGCGCCGACGTCGAGGGCCTCTTCGCGCGTCACGCCCTGCTCGACCGGCGCGTGCGGTTCGTCGAGGGCTGGTTCGCCGACACGCTCGGCGCCCTCGGCGACGAGACCTGGTCGCTCATCCGCCTCGACGGCGACTGGTACTCGTCGACGATGGAGGCGCTCGAGGCGCTCTACCCGCGCCTCTCGCCCGGCGGCTACTGCGTCATCGACGACTACGCGCTACCGGGCTGCCGCTCCGCCGTCGACGACTTCCGCGCCGCGCACGGGATCACCGAGCCGATCACGACGATCGACTGGAGCGGCGCGCGCTGGCGCAAGCGCGTCAGCTGAGCAGCTCGTCGATCGCCGCCAGCGTGCCCGCGTCGAACGTCGTCGCCGCGCTGCGGCTCCAGCGCACGTGCGCGCCCGCGGCGCGCGCGTCGAGGTCGGCCGTCCTGGCGGCGGCGGCGCGCAGGCCGTCGCGGACGCTCTCGACCGTCGGCTCGACGCCGAGGAGGTTGGGCGAGATGCCGCGCAGGCGCTCCGCGCTCTTCACGCCGAACGTCGAGGTGACCACGGTCATGCCCGCCGCCGCCATCTCGATCGGCACGAGGCTCGGGTGCGGCGTGTGCATCAGGGCGAGCCCGACGTCGTGGCCGCGCAGCAGCCTGCGGTACTCGCCGGCGGCCTGGCGCGGGACCGGCGTGAGCCTCGCGTCCGCTCCGAGCGGGATCGGCGCGTGGCCCTCGGGCAGGCCGACGCCGGAGAACCGGTAGCCGGCGAACGCGCCCTCGGCCACGGCGGCCTGGAGCCCGAGCAGCGCGAGCTCGAACAGGTTGCGCGCCTCGGTCGCGGCCGGCCGCGCGTAGACCAGGACGGCGGGCGGGCCGACGCGGACGAGGTCGTCGCGGGCGACGGCGCCGGGGTCGACGATCGGGTTCTCGATGACGACGTGCGGGTCGTCCACGGCCCCGCGCTCGGCGAAGTGGTCGCGCAGGGTGGCGCTGGAGAACACGGCCCGGTGCGGCAGCCTGTAGGACTGCTCGGCCACCGCCGCGAACGACCCCATCGGGAACGTCAGGCTCTCGTGCTCCTGGATCAGGTACACGAACGGAGGGGCGCCCAGGTCGGCGGTGGCCCGGTGGGCGACGTGCGCGGTCCACCACGTCGTGGCGATCCAGCGGTCGCGCGGGCTGACGGGCAGCCCGCCCGCCTCCGGCCGGTGGGCGACCTCGACCTGGTCGAACACGTCGCGCAGGCCGTCGTAGGCGCGCAGGCTCGCCAGCTCGTGGGGCGGGCGGGCGGGGCTGTCGACGGTGACGAGCCGGACGCGGCGCCCGCTCGCCGCCAGTGCCGCCGCGAGCTGGAGCTTCGTGATGTAGCCGCCGAACGCGTGCCGCGGGTCGAGCTCGGGGAGGAGCAGGTTGACCCGCTCGGGCTCGCGCTCGCCGACCTCGAGCGCCAGCGGCGCGATCTTGCGCTGCAGATGCTCGACGAGCGGCAGCGAGGGGACGGGCGGCACGGGAGTCCCGTCGCCGAGCCGCGTCGGCAGCAGGTTGCCGTCGCTGCCGTAGGCGTACTCGGCCGGCATCCGCGGCGATCCTACAGCGCGAAGGCCCGCCGGAGCGGGCCTTCGCGGGACGTCGTGCGCTGCGAGGAGCGCTACTTGATGAAGAGCATCTCCTCGTACTTGGGCAGCGGCCACAGGTCGTCGGCGACGAGGCGCTCGAGCCCGTCGGCGACCGCCCGGCAGTCGAGCATCGCCGGGATGACCGTGTCGCGCATGTACTCGGCGTGCTTGAGGATCCCGACCTCGTCGTCGGGGTGCTCGCGGTTGGCCTTCTCGAGCGCCTGGATCGCGCCGACGAGCTCCTCGACGATCGGCGAGACCTCGCGCACGAGCCCGTCGAGGTCGGTCCTCTTGAGCTCGTTGAGGTGCCGCACCGCCGCCGGCAGGATCATCGTGCGGGCGATCGACGCCGCGGTCTCGGCCTCGATGTTCAGCTTCGTCACGTACTGCTCGAGGAAGACCTCGTAGCGCGACTCGAGCTCGCGCTCGCTGAGCACGTTGTAGTTGCCGAACACGGCGACCGTCTGGTCCTCGACGATCCACGGCAGGGCGTCGGGCGTCGTGCGCAGGTTCAGCAGCCCCCGCGCCTCGGCCTCGGCGTGCCACTCGTCCGAGTAGTTGTCGCCCATGAACAGGATCTGCTTGTTCGCCTCGTAGGTCGCCTTGACGACCTGGGCGACCGCGTCCTCGAGCGACGCGCCGCCGTTGATGGCGTTCTCGAGGTCCTCGGCGAGCGCGTCGATGGCCTCCGCGGCGATCGTGTTGAGGACCGTGTTCGGGAAGGCGAGCGACATGCTCGACCCCAGCGCGCGGAACTCGAACTTGTTGCCGGTGAAGGCGAACGGCGAGGTCCGGTTGCGGTCGCCGCCGTGCATCGGCAGCGGCGGCAGCACCGGCGTGCCGAGGCCGAGCAGGCCCTTCTCCGTCGACCCGTCGGCCGAGCCGGACGAGATCGACTCGAACGCCTTCTCCAGCTCCGCGCCGAGGAAGATCGAGATGATCGCCGGCGGGGCCTCGGCGGCACCGAGGCGGTGGTCCTGACCCGCGTTGGCGACGGACGCGCGCAGCAGCTCCTGGTGCTTGTTCACCGCCGCGATGACCGCGGTGCAGAAGAACAGGAAGCGGATGTTCGAGACCGGGTCGTCGCCCGGCTCGAGCA
Source organism: Solirubrobacteraceae bacterium (assembly GCA_036388715.1). Lineage (GTDB taxonomy): Bacteria > Actinomycetota > Thermoleophilia > Solirubrobacterales > Solirubrobacteraceae > CADCVT01. Next base: position 5,625 of record DASVRH010000476.1, read on the forward strand.
GGTTCGATCCCGTGTCGGTGCCCATCGACCAGTTGTTGTGCTTGCCCGAGCCGTTGACGCCGGCGAACGGCTTCTCGTGCAGCAGGCAGATGAGCCCGTAGCGCCGGGCGACGTTCTGGAGCACCTGCATCGTCAGCTGCTGGTGGTCGGAGCTGACGTTCGAGTTCTCGTACAGCGGGGCCAGCTCGTACTGGTTCGGCGCGACCTCGTTGTGGCGCGTCTTGACCGGCACGCCGAGCTTCTGCAGCTCGCGCTCGGTCTCGAGCATGCAGGCGAGGATCCGCTCCGGGATCGACCCGAAGTAGTGATCGTCGAGCTCGTGGCCCTTCGGCGGCTTGGCGCCGAACAGCGTGCGGCCCGTGTTGATGAGGTCCGGGCGCTCGTAGTAGTACTGCTCGTCGACGAAGAAGTACTCCTGCTCGGGCCCGACCGTCGTGTAGACGCGCTGGGTCTGCTGGTCGCCGAAGAGCCGCAGGGCCCGTACCGCCGACTTCGACAGCGCGTCCATCGAGCGCAGCAGCGGGATCTTCTGGTCGAGCGCCTCGCCCGTCCACGACGCGAAGGCCGTGGGGATGCAGAGCAGCGCGCCGTTCGGGTTCTCGAGGATGAACGCCGGCGAGCTCGGGTCCCACGCGGTGTAGCCACGGGCCTCGAAGGTGGCCCGGATGCCGCCGGTCGGGAACGAGGACGCGTCCGGCTCGCCCTGGATCAGCTCGGTGCCCGAGAACTCCGCGAGCGCCGTGCCCTCGCCCGTGGGCGCGTAGAAGGAGTCGTGCTTCTCGGCCGTCAGCCCGGTGAGCGGCTGGAACCAGTGCGTGTAGTGCGTGGCGCCCTTCTCCAGCGCCCAGTCCTTCATCGCCGCGGCGACGGCGTCGGCCAGCTCGACGTCGAGCGGCTCCCCGTTCTCGAGCGTGCGCTGGAGGCGCTTGTACACGTCCTTGGGCAGGCGCTGGCGCTGCTCGGCCGAGCTGAAGACGTTCGAGCCGAAGATCTGGTTGCCGGGCGCCGTCAGGTCGACGGCGCCGAGCGCGCCACCGTTGGCGCTCCACTGCGCGGCGGTGACGTTGGGATGGCGTAGACGAGTCGGTGGCATGGCGAAGAGCCTAGGCGCGCCCGCGCGAAAACGGTTTGTACGTGTGGCGAAACCCCGCACCTTGCGGTTCGCCCTGATGGCGGGCGCTCGACCGACTGGCGAACTCGCGCCGGTCGATCTTTCGACACCCGGACAATGATCGGAGGCCCCGAGCGGCTGAGACTGCCCGGCATGCGCTCAACGATTCGCAGAGCCGCGCCCCTCGCGCTGCTCGCACTCCTCGCACTACCAGCCGCGGCCTTCGCCCAGGACGAAGAGCCCGCGCCGAGCCTCGTGCTCGGCAACCTGGACCTGACCTGGGTCATCGTCGCCACCGTGCTCGTCTTCTTCATGCAGGCGGGCTTCGCCCTGCTGGAGATCGGGTTCTCGCGCGGCAAGAACGCCGGCATGGGGATCGCGAAGATCCTCGTGAACTTCTCGATCGCGACGCTCGCGTGGTGGGCCGTCGGGTTCGCCATCGCGTTCGGCGGCGCGGGGACGATCGCCGGCGACACCGGCTTCCTCGCCAGCTACGGCAACGAGATGGGCGGCCTCGCGGGTGATCTGTACGGCGAGACGTTCGGCGGCGGGACCGCCGCGTTCTTCGCCTTCCAGTTCATGTTCTGCGCCGTCTCCCTCGCCATCGTGTGGGGCACGACGCTCGAGCGCATGAAGTTCATCGCGTACGTGCCGTTCGCGATCGTCTTCGCCGGCCTGATCTACCCGCTGATCGCCCACTGGGGCTTCGGCGGCGGCCTGTTCGCCGAGATCGGCTCGGGCGTGCAGGACTTCGCGGGCTCCTCGGTGGTGCACCTCACCGGCGCGACGGCGGCGCTCTCGGCGCTGATCTTCCTCGGGCCGAGGAAGGGCAAGTACGGGCCGGACGGCAAGCCGCGGGCGATCCCGGGCCACAACATGCCGCTCTTCGGGCTCGGCGTGATCATCCTGTGGCTCGGCTGGTTCGGCTTCAACGGCGGCTCGACGCTCGGCACGGCCGACGGGCGCTTCGCGGAGGTCGTCGCCGTGACGAACCTCGGCGCGGCGGGCGGCGTGCTCGGCGCGCTGATCCTCACGCAGCTCCTGCTCAAGACGCTGGACGTCGGCATGATCGGCAACGGCGCCATCGCGGGCCTCGTCGCCATCACCGCGCCCTCGGGCTACGTGGAGTTCTGGGCGGCGCCGATCATCGGCCTCGTCGGCGGCTTCATCGTCGTCGGCGGCGTGCTCATGTTCGACCGCCTGCGGCTCGACGACCCGGTCGGCGCGCTGTCCGCGCACGGCCTGGCCGGCATCTGGGGCACGCTCGCGTGCGGGCTGTTCACGTCCGAGCGCCTGGCCGAGACGGTCGGCGTCGGCAAGGCCGGCCTCCTCCAGGGCGGCGGCATCGGCCAGCTGGGGACGCAGGCGGCCGCCGTCGGGCTGACGTTCCTCGTCGTGTTCGTCCTGTCGTCGGTGACGTTCCTGATCATCAAGGCGACGGTCGGCCTGCGCGTCTCGGACGAGGCGGAGGACGCCGGCCTCGACATCGCCGAGCACGGGATGTACGGCTATCCGGAGCAGTTCATCCCGGCTCCGGAGCTGGAGGGGTACGGTGCGGCTCCGACGGCGCGCGCCCCGATCGCGCCCTCGGCGTACTCGTCGACCCGTGAGGAGGTCCCCGCAACATGAAGCTCGTCAGCGCCTACATCAGGCACGAGTCCTTCGAGCCGATCCGCACTGAGCTGCTCGAGCTCGGCTTCCCGTCGCTCTCGATCATGGAGGTCAAGGGCTCCGGACGGCAGAAGGGGATCACCGAGCGCTACCGCGGCGCCGAGGTGACGAACTACCTGCGGCCGAAGATCAAGCTCGAGTGCGTGGTCGCCACGAGCGACGTGCAGACGATCGTGGACACGATCCTCAAGCACGCCCGGACCGGCGCCGTCGGCGACGGGAAGGTGTTCATCACGCCGGTGGAGGAGGCCTACCGCGTCCGGACCGGCGAGTCCGGCGAGGAGGTCCTGCAGGCCCACCCGGGCGCGGCCGCCGGAGTAGCGACGTAGCGCATGGCGGTGCCCGCCCCGGAGCCGGCACCGCTGGGACTGGTCGAGCGCCTGCGCGGCGTCCACCTCTCGATGGTGGACGCCGTGCTGGGCGGCGACGGTCTCGGGCGCGTCGCGGAGCTCGCGTCCGAGGCCGCGGGGGGGCCGGTGGCGATCGTCGTGCCCCGGCACGACGTCGCCGTCGCCCACCCGCCGCAGAGCATCGCGGCGGACGCGCTCGGCGCGCTGCGCCGCTACGTCGCCTCCCGCCCCGCCCGCGTGCCGGACGGCATGACGGCGGAGGCCGCGATCGAGAGCGGCGGGGAGGTCCTGGGCGTCGTCGCCTTGTTCGGAGTGGGGGCCCAGGACGCACCGGAATTCCTCCATTTGGCCGCCGTCGCCTCGATGACCGACGTCGCCGTCGAGCAGGCGCGCGAGGAGGTCGAGCAGAACGTGCGCGGCTCCTTCCTCGAGGACCTGCGCTCGCGGCCGGACATCGACCCCGCCGACATCGTGCGCAGGGCGGCACGCCTCGGCTGCGACCTCTCGCGCGGCGCGGTCGTCCTCTGCGCCGAGCTGACGACCGACCGCCCGCGCCACGTCGTCGCGACGGTCGCCGGCGACTACCCCGGCGCGCTCGCGCAGCACCTCGACGGCCGCGTGTACGCGCTGCTGCCCGCCGCCGGCGGCGACGGCGCGCCGGAGAGCACGCTCGACGCCGCGCGCCGCCTCGCCACCCGGCTCCAGCGCCACGGCGTCGTCGGCCTCTCGTCCTTCTACGCCGACCCCGGCGAGCTGTCGCGCGCGATCCAGGAGGCCGAGCTCGTCCTCGACGTGCTGCGCCAGTCCGACGCGCCGATCGCCCAGGACATCGGCACGGGCACCTACCGCCTGCTCTTCCGCGTGCTCGCCTCGCACCCCGAGGAGGTGCGCTCCTTCTACGCCGACCCGGCGGACCTCCCGCGCGCGATCCAGGAGGCCGAGCTCGTGCTCGACGTCCTGCGCCAGAGCGACGCGCCGATCGTCAGGTACGACGACCAGTACCGCACCGACCTGGTGGGGACGCTCGAGGCCTACCTCGACCAGAACTGCAACATGAACGCGACGGCGAGCGCCATCTACGCGCACCGCCACACGGTCGCCTACCGCCTCGACCGCGTGAAGGAGCTGACCGGCCTCGATCCGATGCAGTCCGAGGACCGCGAGCGCCTCGGCCTCGGCCTGAAGGCGTACCGGATCATCGCCCCGCGACTGCCGAAGTAGCCGCGGCGCGAAGGAGATCCGGCTACGGCACGGGCACCGTGAGGCCGGCGGTGTCCGTGTCGGCGTCGGCGTTGTCGGCGACGAGCTCGCCCTCGACCTCGTACGTCCCGTTGGCCTCGGCCTCGAACGTCACCGTGCGCGTGAAGCTCTGGGTCCCGCTCGACAGGACGCACTCGATCCGGCCGCCCCCGAAGCCCGAGGGGGCGTCGGAGCAGTCCGGCAGCGTCGTCGACTGGAGCTCGAAGCCCTCCGGGATGTCGATCGTCACCACCGGCTCGCGCGCGGTGTCGGTGAACGTCCCGGCGACCGTGAACTCGAGCGGGGCGCCGGTGCCCTGCCCCGCGGGCCCGGTGTAGTCGATGGTGAGGTTCGCCTCGGAGTCCCGGTAGCCGTCCACCGGCACCAGCTCCTCCTCGTCGGTGAGCTCCTCGTCGCCCACCTGCCAGGTGGCCTCGTAGGCGACGTTGGCCACCGAGCCCGTGTTGATGTTGCGGTCGGGCATGACGAAGCGGACCTGCTTGACCGCGCCGCCTCCGCCCGCGATCTCGGGCGTGTCGCACTCGACGAGCCCGTCCTCGCGGCCCGTCGGCGCCTTGACGAGCGAGCAGCCGCTGTCCGCCGAGTCGAACGTCGACCCGAACGGCAGGGTGACGCTCACCTTGCCGGCCGGCGCGCCCGTCGAGGACACCGGCCGCGGGGTGTAGAGGTACGACGAGCCGGGCGTCGTCCGCGTCTGCGGCGCGATGACGTCGAGCACGTCCTCGCCGGTGCCGGGGGACAGGCCGACGAAGGCGTCGTCGTCGCTGTCCGGCGACGTCGCCGGCGCGTCGTAGTCGTAGCGGATGCGGCCGTCGCTGAAGAGCAGCGCCTGCATCTCGCGACGTGGCGTATCGCCCTCCTCGTGGGAGTTGACCTCCCACTGGACGGCGAGGCGGCCGTCGCCCGGGTTCACGACGCGCACCTCGCCGGGCCCGCGCTCCTGCGGGTCGGGATTGCAGCACTCCTCGAGGTCGCCGTCGAGCCAGAACGGCATCACGCCGCGGGTGTACTCGCCGACGTTGAACTCCAGCCCGCGGAAGTCGTCGGGCTGATAGTCGTTCCAGTAGTCCGCGCCGGGCTCGCCGAAGCTCGCCCACCCGTTGGTCGACACCGACACGTCGCCGTACGGGACGCCGGCGAACGGCATCGTGAAGGGCAGCGCGACCGTGTTCTGCGCGTCGTCGGTGTCGTCGAAGGCCAGCGTCGACGTCGTCCCGCCGATGAACCCCTCGTCGGCGACCTCGGTGCGGTCGTAGCCGGCCGCGCCGGGCACGCCGGCGGCCATGCGGAGGGAGAGCGTGACGACGTCGCCGGCGGCGACGTTCTCGTGGTCCGCGTTCTCGCCCAGCCCGTAGTCGTGGCCGTCGGAGAGGTGGAAGGCCAGCGTCGGGGGCGGCGGGGGCGGCGGGTCGCTGATGCCGTCGTCGAAGCCGATCGGGGGCGGGGCCGGCGGCGGCGGGACCGGCGGCGCCGCGATCGTCAGGCTGCGGCGCGCCGTGCGGCAGTTGTTGCCCTCGCGCTTCTCGCGGACCTTGCGGCGGATGTCGGCGCAGACGATGAGCCGGTAGCTGCCGGGCGTGACGGTCGTGGGCAGCTTGGCGCGGATGCGCTTGCGCACGGCGCGGCGCTTGCGGATCTTGCCGGTGCGCGCGGTGCCGAGGCGGGTGTCGCCGCGGTCGCGGCGCGCGTTCGTCGAGAGGAAGAGCCCGATGACCGAGGAGCGCGCGGTCGCGCGGCCGCGGTTGCGGATGCGGGCGGGCTGGACGAACTGGGCCCCGGGAGCCTGGCCTGCGGTGGGGACGCCGGCGACGGCGGCGGGGCGGAGGTCCGGGCGGCGCTTGGCGGCCATGGCCGGCATCGCCGCGGCGAGCGTGAGCGCCGCGGCGAGCAGGACCGTGAGGGGGAGGCGAGTTCGCATGGCGCTAGGGGTCGACGGTCACGGCGCCGGAGCCGTCGTCGACGTCGACGTTCTCGGCCACCAGCTCGAGGTCGAGCCGCTTGCTGCCGTCGGTCTCGGCCTCGAGCGTCACCGTCTGGTCGACGAACGTGCTCGTGCCGCTCGGCAGCACGCACTCGACCTCGGCCGGGCCGAAGTCGTCGGGCGCGTCCTCGCAACCGGGCAGCTCCGTGTCGAGGAGCTTCAGGTCGTCGTCCCAGGACAGCGTCAGCGTGGGGCGCCGGCCGTGGGTGCCTCCGAAGTCGCCGTCGACCTCGAAGACCAGCGGGTCCCCGACGTTCGGGTTGGCCGGGCCCGCGTAAGAGGCGCTGGTCGTGGCCTGGTCGTCCTGGTAGTGCCCGGCCGAGTTCAGCTCGTCCGCGTCGGTCGCCTCCTCGCCGCCGGCGCTCCACGTCGCCTCGTAGTCGACGTTCGCGGGGTTGCCGGGGTCGAACACGAGCTCGGGCACCAGGAAGCGGACCTTCCGCTCGATGCCCGTGCCGCCCGCGATCTCGGGCGTGGCGCACTCGACGAGGCCGTCCGCGCGCTCGGTCGGCTCCCGGACGAGCTCGCACCCTTCGTCGGCGGAGTCGAACTCCGAGCCGTAGGGGATCGTCACGCTGACCGTCCCGGGGGGCGCGGCGCTCGTCGACACCGGCCGCGGCGTGTAGAGGATCGCCGTGTCCGGCGGCTCTACGACG
>DASVRH010000477.1:0-9581 GCA_036388715.1 Solirubrobacteraceae bacterium
GGGCGCTCGCGGTCGGCGCGGGCCCAGTCGCGCACCGAGCGCGCGGCCGCCTCGAGGTTCCCCGCGTGCCAGAACGCGATCGTGAGCAGCCGCAGCACGGCGGTGTTCTGCGGATCGGCGTCGCGCGCGTAGATGAGGCGCTTGGCGGCGATCTCGAAGTCGCCCTCGGCGAGCGAGTGCTGCGCCGCCGTCATGAAGCGCTCGACGCGCTCGGCCGCCGGGTCCGGCGTCGAGAAGTCGACGAACTGCAGCGACCCCGCGGGCACCGTGCGCACGCCCTCGGCGAACCGCATCCGCGCCCACTGCTGCACGTCGTCGCCCTCGCCCGTGAAGTAGATGCCGTCGACCGTCCCGACGCCCCACTCGGGATACGACAGGCAGCGCGCATACTTGTGCACGACGGAGTGGTCGGGCACGCGCGCGCCGAACGGGTCGTGCTTCTCGCGGTCGGCGGCGTGCGCGCGCGCCCGCTGCTCGGCCTCGTACGCGCGCCGGCCCGCCTCGGCCCGCGCCTCGCGCGCGGCCATCGCCGAGACGCGCACGGCGTTCGCCGACACCTTGCCGCCGCGCGACTGCTCGGCGAGCGCCTCGAGCTGGTCGGCCGCCTCGTTGATCGCCTTCAGGTGCCGCTCGTGCTCGAGCTGCTTGCCGGGCGGCGCGATGTCGGGGTGCCAGACCTTCGCCATCCGCCGCCGCGCGAGCTGCACCTCGCGCTTGCCGAACGGCGGCTCGAGCTCCAGGAGGAGGAGCGACTGCTCGAGGTCCAGCACGTTCGCCATGAACCCACGAGAGTACCGCCGGGATTACGTCGCCGACGCTCCGGGAAATCGATCTGACATGCCCGACCGAGCGATCATCCCCCTCCTCCCGGCCCTGGCACTGGGCTTCATCTGCGGCATCGTGGCGTCCGCCCTCCTCCTGGAGGACAGCGGCACGCTCGCGGTCGGCCTCGTCGGCGCGATCGGCACCGCGATCTTCGCCGGCTCGAGCATCTTCGGCGTGAAGGGCGACCAGGGCGAGAAGGCGATCGTCGCGGCCCTGCGCATCGCCTGCGCCATCGGCCTCTACGCGTGCATCTACCTCTTCATGCTCGGCTTCCTGCGCGAGGGCAGCCTCGTCGCCGTGATCTGGCTCCCGCTCGCGATCGTGTTCGCGCTGCTGCTCACGCGGCTGCGCATCCGGGACCGCGAAGAGGTCTCAGAAGCGTCGTCGTAGAGCGTCGTCGTAGGCTGACTGGCTCGCATGTCGAGCCAGTACGTCTTCACGATGCACCGGGTATCCAAGCGGTACCCGCCCGACAAGGTCGTCTTCGACGACGTCACCCTCGCGTTCTTCCCCGGCGCGAAGATCGGCGTGCTCGGCCTGAACGGCTCGGGCAAGTCGACGCTGCTGCGGATCATGGCCGGGCGCGACGAGGACTACAAGGGCGAGGCCCAGCTCGGCATCAACCGCACGGTGGGGATCCTCGAGCAGGAGCCCGAGCTCGACGAGAGCAAGGACGTCAAGGGCAACGTCGAGGAGGGCGTCGCCAAGACGAAGGCGCTGCTCGACCGCTTCAACGAGCTGTCGATGAACTACTCCGACGAGACGGCCGACGAGATGGCGCGCCTCCAGGACCAGATCGACGCCGCCGACGCCTGGAACCTCGACACCCAGCTCGAGTACGCGATGGACGCGCTGCGGCTTCCCCCGAGCGACGCCGACGTCGCGACGCTGTCGGGCGGCGAGAAGCGCCGCGTCGCCCTGTGCAAGCTGCTCCTCAGCGCCCCCGACCTGCTGCTCCTCGACGAGCCGACCAACCACCTCGACGCCGAGTCCGTCGCATGGCTGGAGCGCCACCTCGCCGAGTACGAGGGCGCCGTCGTCGCCGTCACCCACGACCGCTACTTCCTCGACAACGTCGCCGGCTGGATCCTCGAGCTCGACCGCGGCAAGGGGATCCCGTTCGAGGGCAACTACTCGACCTGGCTCGAGGCGAAGGCCAAGCGGCTGGAGATGGAGCAGCGTCAGGACAAGGCACGGCAACGCGTGCTGTCCGCCGAGCTCGAGTGGGTGCGCACGAACCCGAAGGGCCGGCGCACGAAGTCCAAGGCGCGCCTGAGCCGCTACGAGGAGATGGTCGCCGCCGAGAAGACGGTGCGCCTCGACGACGTCCAGATCCACATCCCGCCCGGCCCGCGCCTGGGCGAGCACGTCATCAAGGCCGACGGCCTGCGCAAGGGCTTCGGCGACCGCCTCCTGATCGAGGACCTCACCTTCGACCTCCCCCGCTCCGGCATCGTCGGCGTCATCGGCCCCAACGGCGCCGGCAAGACGACGCTCTTCCGCATGATCACCGGGCAGGAGCAGCCCGACGAGGGCTCGATCACGCTCGGCGACAGCGTCGACCTCGCCTACGTCGACCAGTCGCGCGACTCGCTCGACCCGGACAAGAACGTCTGGGAGGAGATCTCCGGCGGCTACGACCACGTCAAGGTCGGCGACCGCGAGATGAACTCGCGCCAGTACGTCGCCGGCTTCAACTTCCGCAAGTCCGACCAGCAGAAGAAGGTCGGCAAGCTCTCCGGCGGCGAGCGCAACCGCGTCCACCTCGCCAAGCTCCTGAAGAGCGGCGGCAACGTGCTGCTGCTCGACGAGCCGACGAACGACCTCGACGTCGACACGCTGCGCGCGCTCGAGCAGGCGCTGCTCGACTTCCCCGGCTGCGCGGTGGTCATCTCGCATGACCGGTACTTCCTCGACCGCATCTGCACGCACGTGCTCGCCTTCGAGGGCAACTCGCAGGTCGTGTGGTTCGAGGGGAACTTCGAGGCCTACGAGGAGCACCGCCACGAGCGGCTCGGCGCCGAGGCGGACCGCCCGCACCGCGTGACGTACAAGCGCCTGGTCCGCGGCTGACGGCGGCGCGTACGTCCTACGTGCCCCTTCCGACTCCAGACTCCGACACCAAGATCCTCGTCACCGGCGCGTCGTCCGGCATCGGCGAGGCGATCGCCCGCGACCTTGCCGGGCGCGGCTACGGCCTGATCCTCGTCGCCCGCCGGCGCGACCGCCTCGAGGCGTTGGCCTCCGAGCTCGACGTCCCGACCCACATCCTCGGCGCCGACCTCGCCAGCGACCGGGCGCGCGCCCGTGTCGTGCGCAGCGCCGCCGACGTCGTCGGCGTCGTCAACAACGCCGGCCAGGCCGGCTTCGGCGACCTCGTCGACCACGGCCCCGAACGCGAGGAGGCGATCTTCCGCACGAACGCGCTCGCGCTCTTCGACATCACCAACCACCTCGTCCGCGGCTTGGTCGCGCGCGGCGAGGGATCGATCCTCAACGTCGGCTCGATCACCGCGTTCGCCCCCTTCCCGCACAACGCGACGTACGCGGCCACGAAGGCCTTCGTCCAGTCGTTCTCCGAGGCGCTGCACGAGGAGCTGAGCGGGACCGGCGTGTCGTGCACGGTGGTCAGCCCCGGCCCGACGCGCACCGGCATCTGGGACAAGTCGGACGGCGGCTCGATCGAGGGCCTCGGCGGCCCGCTGTTGTGGCAGAGCGCCGAGCAGGTCGCGCGCGAGGCCGTCGACGGCATGGTCTCCGGCCGGCGCACCGTGCTGCCGGGCCTGACGAACAAGGTCGCCTCGCTCGGCTACCGGTTCACGCCGCGCACGGCGCTCCTCCCCGTCACGCGCGCGGTCACTAGATTGGCGACGTGATCGACCGCTCCCTGTGGGAGCCCGAGGGCATCTACCTCAACACCGCGTCGTACGGCCTGCCGCCGCGCCCGGCGTGGGACGCGCTCCAGCGCGCGCTCGCCGACTGGCACGCCGGCCGCACGAGCTGGGAGGCCTGGGCGGACGAGACCGACGCCGCGCGCCGGCTGTGGGCCGAGCTCGTCGGCGTGGAACCCGCCCGGGTCGCGACCGGCGCGACCGTGTCGGGCCTCGTGGGGCTCGTGGCGACGGCCGTCGAGCCGGGCGCGCGCGTCGTCGCGCCCGAGGTGGAGTTCACCTCGAACCTGTGGCCGTTCATGGTGCGCGGCTGCGAGGTCGACCTCGTCCCCGCCGGCCGGCTCGCCGAGGCGATCGACGCCCGCACCGCCGCGGTCGCCTTCAGCGCCGTGCAGTCGGCGACGGGCGAGGTCGCCGACGTCGAGGCGATCGCCTCCGCGGCGCGCCACCATGGCGCGCTGACCTTCGTCGACGCGACGCAGGCCTGCGGCTGGCTGCCGCTCGACGCGTCGCGCCTCGACGTCGTGACGTGCGCCGCCTACAAGTGGCTCATGTCGCCGCGCGGGACGGCGTTCATGTCGGTCTCCGAGCAGGTGCTCGGGCGCGTCACCCCGGCGGCCGCGGCGTGGTTCGCCGGCGAGGACATCCACGGCTCGTACTACGGCGGGCCGGTCCGGCTGGCGGCAGACGCGCGGCGCCTCGACACGAGCCCGGCCTGGTTCTCCTGGGTCGGCACGACGCCGGCGCTGCGCACGATCCTCGACGCGGGCGTCGAGGCCATCCACGCCCACGACCGCGCGCTGGCCGACCGCTTCCGCGAGGGCCTCGGGCTCGAGCCCACGGGCTCGGCGATCGTCGTCACCGACGCCGCCGGCGCGGAGGAGCGGTTGCAGGCCGCCGGCGTGATGGCCGCGATGCGCGCCGGGCGCCTGCGGACGTCGTGGCACGCCCACAACACCGACGACGACGTCGATCGCGTGCTCGAACTGATGAACGGACCCGTTCGCAAGCGCTAAGCTCGCCAAAGCACCGGACGAGAGAGGGTCGGGGATGAGGGGCAAGTGGATGCTCGCCGTGCTGGCATGCGCGGTGGCGACAGGGACGTCGGCTACGACGGCCCAGGCAGGTCAGCTTCGCGCCGGCGTCGGCAAGGCCGACGCCTCGTGGCACGTGGGCGCGTCGGCGGGCCAGTACGCCAGCGGCCGCCAGGACAGCTTCCACATCGACCCGCACGTCCATCAGGTCAAGAACGCCCCGTCCTACGGCGTCCAGTCGCGGCTGAGCATGCGCGCCGTCGTCGTCCAGGAGACCGGCGGCGAGATGTTCGCGCTGGTCAAGCACGACCTCTACCTGTCGCAGGACCTCCTGTACCGCCGCGCCGCCCAGCTGCTCGAGGGCACCGGGATCGACCGCACGAACCTGACGATCGCGGCGACCCACAACCACTCGTCGCCCTACTACACGTCGACCGCATGGGGCGCGTGGGCGTTCCAGGACGTCTTCGACATCCGCGCCTACGACTACTACGCGCAGGCGATCGCCGACGCGGTGAAGGACGCGCTGGTGAACATGAAGGACGTCCGCGTCGGCGCGGCGGCGACGTACTTCGACAGGACGCACCGCAACGCGATGGGCCCGGCGCTGGCCGACGACCTGACGCCCGCGGGCTACCCGAACGCGTACGCCGACCACGACCTCACCGTCGTGCGCTTCGACGACAAGGCGACCGGCAAGCCGCTGGCGCTGCTCGTCAACTACTCCCTGCACCCGGAGATGCTCGACGGCAACGACCTCATCTCCGCCGACTACCTCGGGCCGCTCGAGCGGATGGTCGACCGGGCGACGGGCGCGCTGACGATCTACACGCAGAACGCGGTCGGCGCGGCGGAGCCGGAGCGCTCGTCGTACCACTCCTACCGCGAGCGCGAGGAGTTCACCCACCGCGAGTACAGCCAGGCCGAGTGGGCCGCGCGGCAGATGGCCGAGACGATCATCGACACGTCGCGCAACATCGCGCGCGGGACGCCGGACGAGCGCTACGCCGACCGCTACGTCGCGCCGGTCGGCGACGCCAAGGTCGACTTCGAGGACCGCTGGTTCCCCGGCCCGCTCACGCACCCCTACCCCGCGGTCTCCAACTGCCGGACGAACAAGAACTTCTCCAACGTCACCGACCCGCAGCTGCCGATCGTCGGCCTGCCGGACTGCGCGGGCCCGTCGACGGCGTTCGACCAGATCGACATGGACTACCCCGTCCCGCCGCAGTCGGCCGGCGTCACGACCGACCAGCTCAAGGCGGCGGGGATCCCCGTCCCGGACAACTACGGCGCGCCGTCGTTCACCGGGCTCGAGGAGAACGTCGACGTCCACCTCCAGGCGTTCCGGATCGGGGACATCCTCTTCACCGTCTGCTCGTGCGAGCAGTGGGCCGACCAGTCCTACAACATCAAGTCGCGCACCGACCGCGTGGAGGGCAACGAGACGCTGCCCGGCACGCCCAACCTCGGCTTCGACTGGAGCGAGCGCTGCAACCAGGTCGAGGGCGGCTGGTCGTGCCCGCACCCGCAGCGCGAGTGCCCGCCGCGCGAGGGGCGCGCCGGCACGTTCGAGTGCTGGACGGAGCGGATCACGATCACCGACGAGCAGTTCCGCCACATGCAGGCGCAGGTCAACAACGACGCGCACGGCTGGAACTCGCCGGAGTACGCGCGGTACGCGGAGTCCGAGCCGACCGATCCCGACGCCATCAAGGGCAACTACACGCACGACGACAACGCCCACTCGGCCGCTCTCGGCTACAAGCTGACCGTCCCGATCTCGATGGCCAACGACTACAACGGCTACATCGCCTCGTACCGGGAGTTCCAGCGCGGCGACCACTACCGCAAGGCGCTGACCGGCTGGGGCCCGCACTCGTCGGACTACATGGCGACGCGGCTCGTGAAGCTCGGGCGGCTCATGCAGAACCCGTCGCTCGGGCTCGACGAGACGGTCAAGGGGGCCGAGACGAAGGACGGCGTCCCCGACGTCGACGCCGACAGCCCCGCCTTCGTCGCGAAGACCGAGGCCGACGTCGCGCAGAACGACGTGCGCGCGCGGGCGATCGGCGAGGCCGCGAAGACGCTCGTGAGCGCGTACGAGGGCTCGCTGCCCGACGACGCGGGCCATCCGAGCGCCAAGCAGCAGCCGGACGCGGGGTACCAGCGCTTCGACCTCGCCACCTTCTCGTGGGTCGGCGGGTCGAACTACGTCGACAACCCCGACGTGCGCGTCGAGCGCCGCGAGAGCGGCCGGTGGGTCCAGGCCGCGGACATGTCCGGCGAGGTCGTCAGCACGCTGGCGTGGCCGGACGGGTCGACGCGGCCCGACGCGCCGCTGGCCTACCGCCAGGGTGACGTCGAGTTCGTGTGGACCGCGCACTTCGAGCCTTTCGTCTCCCGGTTCAACATGCCCGACGTCCCGCGGGCGACGCCGGAGGGCACGTACCGCTTCGTCGTGAGCGGGCGCCATCGCGACGGGCGGGCGACCAAGCCGTACACGGTGATCTCGCGGGCGTTCGTCGTGGGGCCGTGGGCCGGCGTCACCGCCTACGACGTCAAGCGCGAGCCGGACGGGCGCGTGAGCCTGGCCGTCGGGCCGCGGCGCGACAACGTGCGCCACTTCGACCAGAGCGAGAACCCGGGCAGCCCGGTCGACGTGCCGATCGAGCTCGGGCCGATCGACTACCCCGACACCTACACGCGGCGCGCGGCGAAGGCCGACTTCATCACCGGCGTGCGGCGGTACTCGCGCGACCCGGCCGCCCCGGGCGACCCGTCGCGCTTCGAGCTGTACTGCATCGAGTGCTCGTTCCGGCCGTGGCTGGACGTCGGCGACGCCGAGCGGGTGCGCGTGACGTTCGCCTCGGCCGACGGCGCGACGCGCAAGGTCAGCGCGCAGCGCTCCGGCGACCGCTGGGTGACCGACGCGACGCTCGCCGCCGATGAGGTGGCCTACGTCTGCCCGGGCCAGGTGCGCGACCCGTGGCGGAACTTCAACAAGGACCTCTCGCCGGTCGTCGGCGACGCCCCCGTGCGGCTGGACTGCAACGAGCCGCTGGTCGTCGGCGAGACGCCGGGCGACGGGCGCTCGGGCGACCGGACGCAGCCGGCGCGCGACTTCGGGGCCGACGGGCCGGGCGGCGTCGGGCCGCGCGAGACCGGGCTTGCCTCGTCGCTGGGGCTGCCGGCGGCGGCGCCGTCGTCGGCGAGGGCCGGGGCCCCCGCGGCGCGGCCGGCCGCGCCGTCGTGCCGGCGCACCCGGTCGCTGCGAATTCGGCTGCGCGCGCCGCGGCGCGGGCTGCGGATCCGGCGGGCGACGGTGCTCGTCAACGGGCGCAGGGCGCGCACGCTGCGCGGGCGCGCCGCGCGAAGCGCGTTCCGGATCCGGCTGCGCGGGCGCACGACCGTCGTGACGGTGCGGATGCGCGCCAGCGACGGGCGGACGTACGTGATGCGGCGGGCCTTCCGCCGCTGCGTGCGCCGGCGATAGGGGCGCGCCGCCCGATCCGCTACTTTCGGCCGGGTGCTCCACCTCGCCGTCCGCCTCGCGCTGGCCGCCGTCCTGCTGGGCGCCGCGGCGGCGAAGCTGCGCCGGCCGGCTGAGAGTCGTGAGGCGCTCGCGGCGCTGCTCGCCCGGGGCGGCTCCCCTCGCGGCGCCGCCGGCGAAGGCGCGGTGGGTCGAGGGGCTCCCTCCCGATTTCCCTTCGTGGTCGTGGTCGCCGTGGAGGCGGCGCTGGCCGTGGCGGTCGCCGCCGGGCTCGACGCGGCGGCGCTCGCGGCCGCGGCCCTGATGGCCGCGGGCGCCCTTCTCCTCGCGCGCGCGCTGCGCGCGGGGCGCGCGGGCGCGCCGTGCGGGTGCTTCGGCGCGCGGTCGCGGATCTCGCGGGCCGCCGTCGCCCGGGCGGGGCTGCTCGCCGCCGCCTTCGCGGCGCTGCCGTTCGTGGCGCGCACGGACCCCTCGACGGAGACGTGGCTGGCGATCGGGCTGGCCTTCGCGCTCGCCGGCGTCGCGGCGCTGGGCGTCGCCGTGCTGGCCCTCGCGCGGGAAGTGGGCATGCTGCGCCTCGCCGTCGGCCCGCAGGGCGCGCTGGAGATCCCCGAGGAGGGGCCGCCGCTCGGCGCCGACAGCGGGCTCGCCGCCCACCTCGACCCGCGGCCGGGGGCGCCGCTCGCGCTCGCCGTCTTCAGCTCCGACGGCTGCGGGATGTGCCGCCGCCTCGCCCCCGGGATCGCCGCGCTCGGCCACCACCCGCACGTCTCGCTGCTCGAGTTCGACGACGTCCGCGACGCCGAGGTCTGGCAGCGGCTGGGGATCCCCGGCAGCCCGTACGCCGTCGCGCTGGAGGGCGGCGGGCGGGTCCTCGCCAAGGGGACGTTCAACTCGATCGCCCAGCTCGAGTCGGTGCTCGCATCGGCCGAGCGGCGCGCGATGGAGAGCGCCGGTGTCTGACGAGCCCTCGGTCACCGAGGGCCTCGCGCTCTCGACCTCGCGCCGCGGCCTGCTCGCGCGCGTCGGCACGGCGCTGCTCGGCGCCGCCGGCGGCTCGGTCGTCAAGGCCGTCATCGACCCCGGCGAGGCCGACGCCTACCACTTCTGCGGCCACATCTACACGACCGACTCCTGCCCTCACCCGACCGGGCTGCCGCGCATCGACGTCCACGGGCTGCCGCTGCGCGCGAAGGACGGCAGGCGCGTCGACAACACGGGTCGCGTCGTCGACCCCGAGGGGTTCCCCGTCGACGAGCAGGGCCACCGCCTGCGCGATGCCGACGGGACGCCGCTGCCGCCCGCGCCCCGGACCACGGTCTGCGGCCAGGTCGCCGA
>DASVRH010000478.1:0-4366 GCA_036388715.1 Solirubrobacteraceae bacterium
TGGATGGCCTTCGTCATCACCGACTTCTCCAACGCGTACTTCGAGGCCTTCGCGCGCTACGAGCGCGGCCTGCCGATCGCTGAGTCGTGGCGCCAGTTCTACGACGTGGCGACGAAGGGCGAGGCGACGGCGGTGCAGGAGCTGCTGCTGTTCTCGAACGCGCACGCGCAGCACGACCTCCCGTTCTCGTACGCGGCCAACGGCGTCCGCGCGCCGGACGGCACGAGCCACAAGCCCGACCACGACGGCGTCAACGAGATCAACGTCCGCGTGATCCCGCGCGTGAAGAAGGAGATCGAGCAGCGCTACGACCCGAACTTCCGCGACGTGCCCGGGCCGGTCGACGAGATGGCCGGCCTGGAGCCGACGAAGTCGTGGCGCGAGGGCGCGTGGCGCAACGCCGAGCGGCTCCAGAACGCGGGCAGCGCGGCGGAGCGGGAGGCGATCGCGGCGCAGATCGAGTCCTACTCGGCGGCGTGGGGCCGGATGATCAGCGGCCCGCGGTTCCCCGGGATGCGGGCGCGGCGAGACGCGCACTGCCGCGCGTTCCACGCGGCCTGATCACCCCACGGACGCGCACCCTCTCCCCCGCGCGCCGCGCGACGATCACCACCCGGTACCTGCGGGCCGGCCGCAGGCGGATGCGGAACGCCTGGCGCCCCGCGCGCCGCGTCCTCGCGATCCGCCGCACCACCCGGCGGCCGCGCTTCACCGTGATCCTCAGCCGCGCGCGGCGGGCGAGCGTGAACCGCAGCTTCCCGCGCCGGTAGCGGACGCGCGTGACGAGCTTGCGCCGGCGCCTCGCCGCGTCCGTCCGTGCCGGCGCGGTCCCGCCGCGGCCGAACGACTCGGTCGGCTGTGTCCGCGCCTCGACGTCGGCCTCGCAGAACGGCTGGTCGACCCACTCCTTGCCCAGGAAGAGCTTGGTGCCGTTCGCGTAGAACGGCGACGACGGCTCGGTGGCGAGCGAGTGGGCGAGCACGGTGCGCGCGTCGGGCCCGCACGCCTTGTCGCCGAACTGCACCGCCTGGATGTAGGTCGCGCCGTAGTTGACGTCGGTGTAGCCCTTCTCGGCGTCGAAGAGGGTGTCGATGACGTTGAAGAGGCCCATCCGGTCGGGCCCGCCGTGCAGCGGGATGCGCTCGCCGCGCGTCTCGTACTGGATCGCAGAGAGCGGGGCGTCGAGCGGCAGGCCGAGCGCCTCGAGGTCGGCGATGGCGTCGTGCAGCGCCTGGCGGACCTGCGGGTTCTCGGTGTTCAGCCCATTCGGCGTGCCGACGGGATCCTCCGGGTCGAACTCGTTGCGGAACGGCGACGGGTTCGCGCCCAGCGCGCGCTCGGCGAACCGGCGGAACAGCGGCGCGCCGGCGGCGTCGACGTCGTCGCGGCCGCTCCAGCGCTCGAGCACGTCGCACGCCTCGGGCGGGATCCCCGGCTCGGTGCGGCACATCTCGACCAGCTCGGGCCGCCACAGCTCGCCGAGCAGCACGCGGTTGTTGAACATCGCGTCCTGCAGCGTGCGGAGGCTGAAGCGCCCGCCGTCGCGCAGCTGGTCCTCGATGATCGTGAACGCCATCCGCGTGCGCGGCGAGCGCACGGTCCGCTCCTCGCCGATGATGCGGTCGAAGCCCTCGATCCGGGTGCGCGCGTTGGACAGCCAGTACGAGTCGTTCGAGTTCTCCGTGTAGTCGCCGCGCAGGAGCTCGGGCTGGCGGTCGACGGGCAGGATCCCGTCGGGCGGGCACTCCGAGCGCGAGCCGTCGAGCACCTGCACGCGGGCCGCCTGGTCGAGTGCCTGGCCGAGGGCCGTCGAGCAGCTCTGCAGCTTGTCGTCGGGCACGTTCGGGATCGAGCCGATGTCGGCGTAGTACGCGTTGCCGTCGCGGTCCGAGGCGATCGTGTTGACCCACGGGATGCCGCGGTGGCGCTTGAGGATGCGCTGCAGCTCGGGCACCGACTGCGCGCGGTTGACCTCGAAGAAGTGGTTGAGCAGGCGGCCGTAGTTGTCGGCGTTGGCGTCGAACATCGCGAACGCCTTCGCGGGCGTCCACGGGAAGATCGGGAGGCCCTGGAGCGTCGTGGTGACCGGGCCGAAGTCGGTGGCATAGAGCGTGCGCTCGACGGGGCCGTCGGGCGTCTCGACGGTCACCTTGGTGCGCTGCATCTCGCGCGGCTGGCCGTCGACCAGGTACGTCGTCGGCGAGCCCGGCACGAGCTGGAGCTCGACGATGACGAACCGGCGCGCGGTCGAGACCGTGTGGCTCCACGCGAGGTCCTTCGTGTAGCCGATGTTGATGGCCGGGACGCCGTAGAGCGACGCGCCGGCGACGTCGATCTCGCCGGGGATGGTGAGGTGCGACTGGTAGAAGCGCTCGGGGCCGTACCAGGGCTGGTGCGGGTTGCCGAGCAGCATCCCCTTGCCGTTGTCGGTGGCGTCGCGGCCGAGGGCGATGGCGTTCGAGCCGCCGCCGAACGGGCGGTCCAGGCGCTCGCGCAGCGTGCCGGGCGGGGTCGCGGCCAGGGCGTCCTCCGCGGCCCGCTCTCCCCCGGGCGCGGCCGGCGTCGGCGGCTGCGCCCCGCCGATCCCGTCCACCGCCACCATCTGCGACGCCAGCGTCGCGAGGTAGTAGAAGCGCCGGTAGACGTCGATCTCCTCGATCTCCTTCACCCACGGCTTGCCGCCGCACTCGGTGACCGCGGCCTTCGTCCGGACGAAGTCGTTGTAGCCCTGCGTGTAGCCGTCGACGACGCGGCGGACCACGTCGGCGGGCCCGTCTGGGGCGTTGAGCAGCTTCTCGACGACGCGGTCCTTCGCGACGCGAGCCCAGAAGAGGTCGGAGTTGAGGTTGTTCGGCGCGGTGTCGGTGTTGCGGATCGCGTACGTCGCGTCCGGGCCGAAGTACTTCGAGCGCTCCGCGCGCACCGTGGCGTAGGCGTCGGCCAGGACGCACAGGTTGTCCTCCGCGTGCGCGCGGGCGAAGCCGTAGCCCATCGCCTCCCACGTCGTCGCGCGGATGTGCGGCGTGCCCTCCGGCCCGCGGCGGATCTTCACCTCGCCCGGCGGCTCGGCGGCATGGGCGAGCGGCGCGGCGAAGAGCGCCGCGGCGAGCGTCCCCAGCACGAGGCTCCTCCGCATCGCCGCGAAGGATGCCAGCGGACCCCACGTCGCGCGTAGGGTGCTCCCCACAGACTGTGTGACGGCCCGTCACGAAGCTGCGGGCCATGAACACACGACGCCGTCTGACCCTCGCCGCCACCGCCGCTCTCGCGCTGGCGGCCTCCTCCGCTCCCGCCCATGCGGCGGCTCCTCCCAACGACAGCTTCGCCGGCGCCTACCTCATGGAGGGCACCTACGACTTCCAGGACTACACGACCAAGAGCGCGACCTTCCAGGCCGGCGAGCCGGCCACCGATGGTGTCAAGCACACGGTCTGGTTCAAGTGGAAGCCGACGCAGAACGGCAACGCGCGGCTGAAGGGGTTCGGCCGTGAGAAGGACGTCTACGCCGGGACGACGCTCGGCGGCCTGACGCCGGTGAAGCTCTGGGCCGACTCGAACTGGAATCCGTACTGGGAGGCCAAGGCCGGCGTGCAGTACTACGTCCGCATCGACGGCTGGAACGACTACGGCACGACCACGGACGCCGGCGGCACGCTCTACCTCCAGCAGGACACGACGATGCCGCAGACGCGCTCGTCGCCGAGCCGATCGTCGCCCGGCGGCCGACGCACGAGTTCGACTTCTCCTCCAACGAGCCCGGGCCGCCCGGCACGCCGGACAACATGCCGTGGATGAAGTTCCGCTGCACGCTCGACGGGTCGCCCGTCAGCTGCCAGCGCTTCTGGGCGCCGTCGCTGGAGGCCGACTACCTGCCGGCCGGCCACCACAAGATGACGATCGCCGCCGTCGACAACTTCTTCAACGTCGACCCGACGCCCGCGGCGCACGAGTTCGACGTCGACGTCACGCCGCCGGAGACGACGATCACGTCGACGCCGCCCAGCGTGGCCGAGGACGTCCACCCGCTGATCCCGATCTCGTTCACCGCGAACGAGGCGGGCTCGACGTTCGAGTGCAAGGCCAACCACTCGCCGGACTTCTTCGACTGCTCGTCCGTGTGGAACGTGTCGCTGAACAACGGGCCGGTGTGGGTCGAGGTCCGCGCGATCGACCCGCGCGGCAACGTCGACCCGACGCCGGCGCGGCTGGCGTGGACGCGCGACCTCGCCGAGACGCAGCGCATCCAGGCGCAGCGCGCGTGGGACGCGACGCATCCGCCCGCGCCCACCACCACCACGCAGCCCTCGGGCACGACCTCCTCGCCGTCCACGGCCTCCGTGACGACCGCGGGCCAGGCCTGCCTTCC
>DASVRH010000479.1:0-12850 GCA_036388715.1 Solirubrobacteraceae bacterium
GAGCGGCAGGCCGCGGCCGCGGCCCGGGCTGTCCGGCCGCGGGGTCATGCCCTGACCCTGGTCGATCACGGTGACGACGATCTCGCGCCGCTCGACGACGGTGGCCTGGATGATCAGCGGGCCGGTGTCGCCGGGCGGGTAGGCGTGCACGACGACGTTCGCGCATGCCTCGCCGACGGCCAGCGCGAGGTCGGTGCGGACGGGCTCGTCGGCGCCCGCTCCCTCCGCCAGGTCGACGACGGCATGGCGCAGCGAAGCCACGTTCTCGGGAACCGCGGGGACCGTCCGGCCGAAGGCAGATTGCGGCCTGGCATCGTCCGACACCATCGGACGTTTCTTCCACGCCGCCCGCGAGCGCAAACGCGGTCGGGCGCGTCCTAGACCGGCGGCGGCGTGAAGCGGATCGTGATGCGCTCGAAGCCGAGCCCGCGGAGCATCCCGGTGAGCATCGCGCGGGTGTTGCGCTCGGCGAGCGCGAGCAGTCCCCGGTCGCGGCGCGCGGCCTCCTCGATCTTGCGCTGGGCGAGCAGCAGCAGCTCGCGCTCCTCGTTCGTGTCGTCGCTGAACGCGTCGCCGACGCGGTTGATGATCCCGCGGTCGGTGTCCACCACGCGCGAGCGCTCGAGGTCCACGCGCGCCTCGGACAGCGTCGCGGGCGGGAGGACGATCTCGACGCCGCGCCGGTCGTCGCTCACCTTCACGGAGCCTGCCCGGCGCAGGGCGCCGAAGTCGACCCCGGCGTCGACGGTTCCCGCCGCCACGAGCAGCGCCTTCTCGCCGGCGATGAACCCGGGCAGCAGCCCGACGTCCTGCTCGACGTCGACGATCTCCTGCATGTTCGCCGTCGCCGCCCGGTACTCGCTCAGCGACTCGAGCGACTTCAGCAGGACCGGCTGGCTGCGGTCCTTCGTCTCCGTCGCGAACGGGTTCAGCGACCACCCGGCGACGAGCGAGACGAGCAGCCAGACCGCCACGACGCCGCCGGCGACCATGACGGCCAGACGAACGGTGCTGCGGCGCGCACGGGTCATGGCGGAGCGCAGGGTAGTGGGCGGGTCCGTAGTTCTCCGCACGCGATCCTCGGCTCGCCCCGCATGACGCACGCCCGGCGCGGCCCGATGCTCCTCCCATGACCTCCACCGACTGGCACGAGAACCTCGAGACCAACCTGGAGCGGTCGCTCGGAACGGGCGACCTGCGGATGCTCTACGGCGTGGGCGTCCCGTTCATCACGATGACGTTCCTCATCATCGCCGCGCTCGTCCTCGAGGCCGTGTGGCTCACCGCGGTCCTCATGGTCCTCATCGCGGCGTTCACGGTCGTCGTCCTGATCGGCCTGAACCACATGCTCGACGACGAGGACGACTCGCGCGTCCCGCGCTAGCGCCCGCACCGGAAGACGGGGTAGTGTCGCGCGATGCTGCCCCGTTGCGCGGCGCTCGTGGCGCTGCTCCTCCTCCTGGCCGCGGCGCCCGCCGCGGCGGACGTCACGTTCGCCGGGTGCTTCAAGCCCGGCGCCCCGACCGGCGACCCGTGCGGGTCGATGCCGGGCGCGCGGTTCGGCGGCCTCGACACGGTCACGACGCCCGACGGGCGCTGGGCCGTCTCCGCGCAGGGCGGGCTGCGGATCTTCGAGAAGACGCCGTCCGGCGCCGCGTTCCGTCGCTGCTACGCCGAGCGCGCGCCGGGCTGCGACCCGCTGACGCTCGCCGGCGGCCGCGAGCTCGCCCTCTCGCCCGACGGCCGGATGCTCGTCGCGGTGAGCGACGTCAGCGACCTGCTCGTGTGGTTCGCGTTCGACCCCGCCGCGGGGACGGCCACGTACGGCGGCTGCCTCGCCGGACCGCGCGGGGGCGGCCTGGGCTGCGCGGCGCAGCCAGAGCTCCAGTCCGTGGGCAACCCCGTCTTCTCGCCCGACGGCCGGCACCTGTACGTCGGCGTGGGGGAGCAGCCGCGCGCCGCGATCCTCACCTTCGCGATCGACCCGGCCACCGGTGCGCCGGGGTACGCGAACTGCGTCGCCGGGCGCAGCAGCACGGTCGCGTGCGCCGAGCGCGCGCAGGGCCTGCGGTCCGGGCGCTCGTTCGGGATCACCCCGGACGGGCGCGGCGTGTACGCGAGCGGCCGCGGCATCGACATGCTCGCGCGCGACGCGGCGACCGGGCAGCTGCGCGGCGTCGGGTGCATCGACGAGGACGACGAGTTCGGCGTCTGCCCGATGCACGCACTGGTCGTCAACGGGGGGCGGCCGGCGATCAGCCCGGACGGCAACTTCGTCTACTTCGTCGTCGGCGCCACGATCCGCGGCTGGCGGCGCGATCCCCGCACCCAGCAGCTCACGCCGGGCCCGTGCCTGACGCAGGGACCAGACGGGTTCGAGGGCTGCCGCGTCGACACCCAGCTCGTCTCGCAGAGCCGGCTCGTGATGGCGCCCGACGGCCAGAACCTCTATGCGCTCGGCATCTCGTACGCGCGGACGCCCGGCGAGACGGCGGGGGAGCTGGGGATCTCCGAGATCGCCCGCGACCCCGCGTCGGGCGCGATCGCCCTCGGCGGGCCGTGCGCGCACCGGCGCGGCGGCCCGGTGCTCACGTGGTGCACCGTCGAGGCCGACGGCTTCACCGCCCCGATCTCGTTCGACATCTCGCGGGACGGGACGCGCCTGTTCGCGTTCAACTCCGGGCTGTTCGGCGACGGGTCGTCCGGCGAGGTGGCGACCGCGGTCTTTGCGCGCACCCCGCACCCGCTCCCGACCCCGCCGGCCTCGTCGGCCGCCCGGGAGGCCCCGCCGATCGTGCTCGCCGACTCCGGCGCCGGCAGCCGCCGCCGCGCCCACGTGCCCGTCGGCTGCGGCGAGGGCGGCGCCTGCTCCGGCACGGTGACGCTCGAGCTCGCGACCGGCCGGAAGACCGTCCTCGGCCGCCGTCGCTTCCGCGTCGCCGCCGACCAGCTCTCCGAGGTCAAGGTGCCGCTGAACGCCGCGGCGCGGCGCCGGCTGTCGCGGCTGCGCGGATCGGCGACGCTCGCGGCGCGGGCCAGGATCGTGCGCACCCGCGGCGAGGGCGCCCGGCGCGAGACCGTCCCCGTGGCGCTCGATCGCCGCTGAGGCGCGGCGGAGAGAGGCGCCGACCGGAATCGAACCGGTGTGAACGGCTTTGCAGGGGCGGCCCGCTGGACGGTAGCGAGCGTTGATGCGGGCGGTCGGCTGGTTTCGTTGGTCTGAGTTGGCCTCAGAAGTCCCGGGTTGGAGGTGTGGCGGGGGTGTGCCTGGAGGTGTGTGGGGGTGCGAAGGGCTGGGTGCCGCGCGTGCCAGGGTGCGGTTCCGACCGATGCGATCGCTTTGATCCCGTCTGGCCATTGAACCCAACCGTCAGGAGGTGTCGCACCCGTGGCCAGCGACATGAACAGCAACACCGTCGGGGGCTTGCTCGCGTACTGCGACTGGCTGCTCGACAAGCACTACGCCACGCTCTCGCAGATCAAGCCGTGGCGCATCGCCATCCACAAGGTGTTCGGGGCGGTCGCCGACGGCGGCCCCTACGAGGACATCTCGCTGGAGGACGTCGACCTCGACGACACGGCGCGCC
Organism: Solirubrobacteraceae bacterium; assembly: GCA_036388715.1. Taxonomy (GTDB): domain Bacteria; phylum Actinomycetota; class Thermoleophilia; order Solirubrobacterales; family Solirubrobacteraceae; genus CADCVT01. The sequence goes on from DASVRH010000479.1 coordinate 3,588, forward strand.
GCTTCCGCACCTACGGCGCGCAGACGTACAAGTCGGAGAGCATCGACGCGTACCTCTCGCGCGTCCGCCGGGCGATCGAGGCGTACGAGTACTGGAAGGCCAACGACAGGCCGCCCGTGTTCCGCCAGGTCAGCAAGAAGGCGGACGGCGACGAGGCGGGCAAGGCCAAGAAGCCGACGCAGAAGTCCGGCGGGAAGAAGCCGGACCTCCGCCTGGCCGAGAACGGCGCCGGCGAGCAGGACCCGCCGGCCCCGCAGGAGCCCGGCTTCATCGAGTACCCGTTCCCGCTGAGGAGCGGCAAGATCGCGAAGCTCGTCCTGCCGCAGCGGCTCGAGAAGGTCGACGTCGACCGCATGGTCCAGCTGCTGCACGCGCTCCAGTTCGAGCCGCAGTCGCAGATCCCGGAGCGCACCGGGGAGCAGGACGCCGCCTAGCGCGTAGCTAGGACGACGAAGGGCCGCCCGAAAGCGGCCCTCCGTGTGGGGCCGTCGCGTCAACGTTTCTAGGCGCGGCGCGGCGGCCCCCACTACTTACCATTCGCCGGGCTGATCCCTCCCGGTCGGAGTCCGGTCTTTGGCGGGTTTCGGTCGTGCGCGACCCCGGCCAACTCGGCGGCGGTGGCGACCGGCACCTCGAACGCAACTTGGAACGCTGCGCTGATCTGCGCGCCCTCGTCCTAGGACGGTGCGTAGTGCATGTAGACGAGCGTGGTGGAGATGTGGGCGTGGCCCATGAGCCGCTGGATGCGGTGGGAGATCAGCGGGCTGGAGCGCGTTGCGGTGGTCGAACGGCGGGCGGCCTAGCGGCGGTCAACCGCCGCGGCGATGCGGACGAGGCTCTCCTCGATCGCCTCCAGCCGCATGTTCAAGCCGCTCTTGCCGTGATGCGGCTCGCGGTACTCGGCGGAGCGGTACTGCTTCGCCTCCTCGCGCGTCTCCTGAAGGAGCTCGCGGATCTCTTCTTCGAGTGTGGTGCTACGTGCAGAAGTCATGACGCGAAGCGTCGCAGCCGGGTCGGACGGAAAGCACAAGCACACGCGCCGGACAGAACATGCCGGAGGTGTGGCCGAGGTGCAGGCGGGGGTGCGGTTAACGCCGAGATAACGAAACCTCCGCGTTTGCAGAGGTTCCTTGAGAGGCGCCGACCGGAATCGAACCGGTGTGAACGGCTTTGCAGGCCGCTGCGTAGCCACTCCGCCACGGCGCCGAGAGGCGGCGAACATCCTAGCCCCGAAGACGCGTGTGGCCCCGGTCTCCCGGGGCCACACGACCTTCAGCGGTTGTTCGCTGCGACTAGTGCTGCTGGACGTTGCCGCGCGCGAGCGTGGAGCTGCGCAGCTGCGTCGCCGGGTCCGAGTCGTCGCACGGATCCTCGGTGTCGCCGCGGGTCCGGAAGTAGATCATGTCCTCCTCCGGAGCCAGGGCGCCCTCGCCGTTGTCCTGCGCGTCGACGGTGAACGGCGTGGTGCTGGTCTGGCCGCGGACCTTCTGGAAGCCGCCGAAGCGGATGAAGGTCTCGTCGTCCGACGTGTCCATCGGCGTCTCGTTGTCGTAGGTGAACGTGCGGATGCAGGTCACCTCGCCGTGGAACTTGACCTGGGACTGACCGGTGCCCGCGGTGCGGTTGATGACCTGGAGCTGACCCTTGGCAGGCGCCGTGTCCATGTCGAACGGACCGATCTGCTGCGCGTTGAAGGCGATCGTGTCGCCGGGGCCACCCTGCTGCGAGCCGGCGATGACCTGGCCGCCGCCCGTGACCTTCATGTCGTCCTCAGCGAACGCGACGCCGACCGGAATGGCCGCGAACGCACACACAACAACAAGAACCTTCCGCAAGGGAATGCCCTCCCCAATATCCCGAATTTCTCCGCCCCGGCGCTATCCAACCCCCTGCCCCGGCGACGGACTTCGGAGCCATAGACGTGGCGCGTCGGCGTTTCTTGCGCCGACTGCCAGTCAGATTTCCGGTTCCACGGTTTTTGGCGCGTTGGCGCGATTATCTGGCTGGAATGAGGAGGTTTCGCCACCTCACTGCGGCCCTCCGGCGCCCGTGCGCGTGCGCTAATCTTCTCGACCCTCCCGGGCGATTAGCTCAGCTGGGAGAGCGCCTGCTCGACAAGCAGGAGGTCACTGGTTCGAGCCCAGTATCGCCCACTTGGAAAGCCTCGCCATATGCGGGGCCTTCTTGGTTGAGCGTTGTTATCAGGCGTGCATCTAGTTCGGGATGGGTTCGCTGGATCCCCCGAAACTACGATCCAGCCGACGATTCGTTTGGCGGCGCCGGGCATCGGACGGCGGATCGCTCGCGGAGGCGGCAGCCATTCGCGGTTGCTCAGAAGTCGTCTTGCTGGAACGATGCCGCCGAATGGCGACTCCTGATTACGCGGGTATCCGCTACCCCGACCGCGCTGAGGCTCTAGATGACTTCGCTGGCTACCGAGTCTTTTTGGAGCCTTGGGAACCGCTAGCGCGCGATTTGCAGCGGTACTACGAGGGCTTAGCTCTTCGAGGCGAGAGCCGCGTGCTCGCGATCCACAGCCCCCAGGGCACCGGCAAGACACTGTTTGCCCAAAAGCTCGACGCCGACTTTCGCCGCAGCGACCAAGCGGGGAACCTGCTCACAGCAGACTCGAACAATCTCTGGCACCGCATAACGGGCGGCGTCGATCTCTCCCGTGATCTGATCTTCGACGCGACGCAGCGGTCAGACGTGCTCCTGATTGAGAACAATCGCGAGTGGGTCACAACGACCGCGGAGTGGATCAGGCACCGCCCCGGCCGACGCCTGGTCGTGATCGCCGACAACGCTGAGCGGGGCTACTTCAGGCAGGGCCTAGTCGACGTCAACGATGCTGAGTTCGTGCAACTCAGGCAGGGCCCTGAATTGACCTCATTGGCGGCTCAGCGGCTCGTCGAGCACTGCCGGAGCGACTTCCGCGGCGCGCTCTTCGTCGTCCTCAGCAACAACGACGAATTCCTGCTCGCGCTAGATGAGGAAGTCGCTGCGCAACACGCAGGACTGCTGACTCTCACGCAACTCCCGGTTCCGGACAGCCGAACCAAGGAAACGGTGGTTCGTGTGAACACGAACCGGCTCAACCCAGTCTCGTACTGGTTCTGCGTGGACAAGGGCGGACCTCAAGAGAAGGTCGCGATCAAGGCGGCTCTCGACGGTGCGAGCAACTTTCCGGACTCGTTCGGCGCGGTTGACACGGCGGTCCGGAGCAGGACCGGTCGGCCGGCGCGGCAGAACGTGATCACGCTCGTAGTGATGGCCACGCTGGAGGACGCTGGTGCCGCCGACCTCGATTCCTATGGGCAGCTTCAGCGGACCGAGGCGTCCTCCGACTGGTTCGCGCTTCACACGTTCACGGGCGGGTGGGCGCCGCGCGAAATCGGCGAGCGCGAGGCCAGCTTGCTCGAGTCCGAGTGGGTCTTCCGACTGGCGATTGCCGGAACGCCATTCGTCAAGAGCCTCATCGAGATCGCTCAGAGCAGCGGGGATAAGGACGCGCACGTCGAGGCAGCGTCGGAACTCTTAGACGCTCTCAAGATTTTTCACGGCCCGGGTACCCATCAGCAGACGCGAGATCGTTATCGCGATCGGTTTGCTGCGGCGGTAGAGGGTTGGTCTGAAAGTGCCGTCGACGTCGATTCCTTCTGGTCCCAGGGCATGACACGCGCCGCCACGTACGAGGCAGCCCTGGGCGAGCTTCTGCCGGGCTACAACACGGGATCGGAAAGCTTTCTCACTTACCGACCCGACTTCATCGTCGCGCCGTACCGGCCATGCTCCGTTGTCGAGGCGGTGGCGGACACATCGGAGGCGATTACCGCGGCCATCAAGCGAGACGCGCACGTCTTCGAGTTCACCGCGATGGCGACGTACTCAGACGCATCGGTCCGCGGGTATATGGCCGAGAAGCTTCCGAACTACGTAGCCGTGACGCAAGAGCAGTAACGCCGGGTGCTGCGAGCCGCAAAGCGCCTCAGCTGGGCCGACCCTCGCGGTACTGTGGCCGACAGCGAACGTCTCCCGTCTTACCGGGGTGAGGGCCGAAGACGCCCAACGCCGCGTGCCGACCCACCGGATGAACCGCCCCGCCTGCTCACTCCGAATTCTCCCCATCGTCGCGGCGCGACGGTCCAGCGGACTCACGGCGCGATTCGAAGTCCCCTGACACACCGAACGCCTGCGCAGTCGCTTCACCCTCAGCCTTGCCGAAGCGGACTACGAGAACACTCCAGCGGATTAGCAGGAGGCCGACAGCGGCAGTCGCGCCGACCGTCGCCCAACTCGGTAAGAAGATCGCACTCAGGACAATCGCGAACACACCGACTAGCACGAACGCACCCAGCACGTATTGATTGAGAACGCGCAGGAGCATCATCGTGCGGAACAGTCGTTTCAGCAGTAGCCGGTTAGGCGGAGCACCAGCCGCTCTGTCCATAGCTGCGCTCTCTGCCCGAACCTCCTCAGCCCATCGGCGCGTCGCCCGGAGGTACGCCGGGTCGATCATCAGTGCGGAGGAGAAAGACAGGGAGTACGGCGACTCGGCTGACCGCTTGGCCGACAACCACGGTCGCGCGGCGGACAGCAACGCGCCGCCAGAGAGCACCGCCCCGACAACACCGAACGCCCAGTCCGCCGCGTCGATCTCCGCCAGCACCCAGCCGGCCGGGACCGCCAACAACGTGGCCGCGAACCCCGCCGCCATCACGCGGGGAAGCACTAGCCGTGTCCTCTCAATCATCGTGACGCCGCTTCGTTCAGTTCGAAAGCACCCCACAAGGCAAAGGCGACCATCAACCCGATTATGCCGCCGAACGCCCCCCACCGCAGGACGTTTTCGATGATCTGGCGTCCCGTCGGCGCCCTGACAAAGAACCCCACGAAGCCGCCGAGCGCCGTACCAGCCCCGCCACACACCTGAAGCAAGTAGTCCAGGTCCACCACGCTGGCTGCATCATCCCACGACGAGACGGACACTCGGCGAGAACGCCGCACATGAACGCCGCACAGCGTCGCGGCAAGCCGAGTTGCACCCGTGGCCGCGGGGCGGCCATCGAGCGACGTCTCGATCTCGAAAGGCCGTGAGCGGTTCGGTTTCCGAAGGGGCAACCAGTTCGCGGATTTCCGGAGACGTCCCCGGAACCAGCCCTAATCAGCCGGATTCGGCCGCCAGTTTTCACCGGCGAAGCGCGCTACTGCCCCGACTCGCGGCCTGCTCGACAAGCAGGAGGTCACTGGTTCGAGCCCAGTATCGCCCACCTCGAGAAGACCCCGCCGCCGCGGGGTCTTCGTCTATCCGGCCCACCAGTCGCGCTGCCCGGTGACGTCGTCGCGCGGGTTCTCGCCGAGGTGCGGCGCGCCGATGACGAGCAGCTCGAGGCCGTCGGGCCCGGCCTCGTAGCCGCGCCAGGCGCCGGGCGGGACGCGCACGGCGTCCCACTCCCGCAGGTCGACGATCTCGTCGTCGACCTTCATCCGCCCGCCCCCGCGCACGACCACGTAGACCTCCTCCTGCGTCTCGTGCGTGTGGCCGTACGGGAAGCGGTAGCCGGGCGGGACGCGCTGGTAGGTCAGCCCGGAGCGCTCGAGCCCGAGCGCCGCCGTCGCCGCGCGGAACTCGAGGTCGGGCGCGCCGTCGAAGTTCGAGCCGAGGTCCTCCAGATCGCCCTTGAGGTTCCTCAGCGTGAACGGCACCGCGCGATCCTACGCCAGCGGGCCGGACCGCTACAGAAAGTCCTTCAGCCGATGCGGTCCCGGCCTTGGACGACCGGGGAGATCCGGATGACGCGGACGCAGCCGGGCGCATGGCGCACCCGCGCCGTCCTGGCGGTGGTCTCGTCCGGCGCGATCACGCGGACGTACCGCGCGCGCCTGCACGGCCTGCCGTCGGCCGTCGCGTTGGGGGCGCTGACGATGACGTGCGCGTAGGCGCCGTGGCGCAGGACCACCCGGCGCGGCCGGCGCGGTCCGGTCGCCGCGCCCCGCACCTGGCGCACGGTGATCGTCCGCCGGTGCGCGTCGAGGAACCGCACGCCCGGGAACCCCTGCGTGCGGCACCGGCGACCGGCGTTGCGCAGCGAGAGGGACAGGATCCCGGTGCCGGCCGCACCCTGGCCGCCGTCGTCGCGGAGCCGCAGCTGCGCGGTGTGGCAGCGCGGGAGGTCCCCGCCGCCGGCGTCCACCGGCGCGACGGCTGCGGCGGCCGCGCACGCACACACGAGTCCCACACCGAGTCTCCGCATCGGACCTCGCCGCCGTTCTACCCGGAGGAAACGGCGTTCAGAGGGCTTTACGCTGTGCCGCTGTGACGCCGGAGGAGCTGGCCAACCTCGCGCACCTGCGCCGCGCACGCGACCTGATGGACCGCGAGTACGCCCGGCCGCTCGACGTCGCCGCCATGGCCCGCGAGGCGCTGATGTCGCAGGCCCACTTCAGCCGGCGGTTCCGGGCGGCGTACGGGGAGACGCCGTACTCCTACCTGATGACCCGCCGCATCGAGCGCGCGAAGGCGCTGCTGCGCCGCGGCGACCTGTCGGTGACCGAGGTCTGCCTCGAGGTCGGCTGCACGTCGCTCGGCTCGTTCAGCGCGCGCTTCACCGAGCTGGTGGGCGAGACGCCGACGGCCTACCGCGCCCGCGACCACAGCGCGCTCGCGGCCGTCCCCGGCTGCGTGGCCAAGGAGATCACGCGACCGAGCCGCAGGCCGAGCAGGATCGGAGAAGCGCAGACAGCGCTCGCGCCCTAGCTTCCCGTCCATGGATCTCACCCTTGCCCGCTGCTTCATCCAGGTCCACGACCCCGATCGGGCCCTGGCCTTCTACCGCGACGTGCTGGGCCTCGAGGTGCGCAACGACGTCGCGCGCGAGCAGTACCGCTGGATCACGGTCGCCCCCGCCGGCCAGCCCGGCGTCGAGCTCGTCATCACCAACTACGTCAACGGCGGCCCCGACGACGGCGACGCGCTCGCCGCGCTGCTGGCCAAGGGCGCGCTCAACGGCGTCCACTTCCACACCTCCGACCTCGACGCCGCCTTCGAGCGGGTCCGCGCCGCGGGCGGCGAGATCGTGCAGGAGCCCGACGACCGGCCCTGGGGCGTGCGCGACGGCGCGGTCCGCGACCCCGCCGGCAACCTCATCCGGATCGAGGCCCTCCGCTGAGCCGCGCTGCCGACAGCCACGACGTCATCCGCGTCCACGGCGCGCGGGTGAACAACCTCCGGGACGTCAGCGTCGAGATCCCGAAGCGCCGGCTGACAGCGTTCACGGGCGTCTCCGGCTCGGGCAAGAGCTCGCTGGTCTTCGGCACGATCGCCGCCGAGTCGCAGCGGATGATCAACGAGACCTACAGCGCCTTCGTCCAGGGCTTCATGCCGACGCTGGCGCGCCCCGAGGTCGACCTCCTCGAGGGCCTGACCACGGCGATCATCGTCGACCAGGAGCGGATGGGGACGGACCCCCGCTCGACGGTCGGCACCGCCACCGACGCGAACGCGATGCTGCGGATCGTCTTCAGCCGGCTCGGCCGGCCGCAGATCGGCTCGCCGGCGGCGTACGCGTTCAACGTCCCGTCCGTGAAGGCGAGCGGCGGGATCACGGTCGAGAAGGGCAGCCGGACAAGGACGGTCAAGGCGTCCTACAACCGCACGGGCGGGATGTGCCCGCGCTGCGAGGGCCGCGGCGCGGTCACCGACTTCGACGTCACCCAGCTCTACGACGACACGAAGTCGCTCAACGAGGGCGCGCTGACCGTCCCCGGCTACAGCATGGACGGCTGGTACGGGCGCATCTTCCGCGGCTGCGGCTTCTTCGACCCGGACAAGCCGATCCGCAAGTACTCCAAGCGCGAGCTCGGCGACCTCCTCCACAAGGAGCCGACGAAGATCAAGGTCGACGGGATCAACCTCACCTACGAGGGGCTGATCCCCAAGATCCAGAAGTCCTTCCTGTCGAAAGACGTCGACGCGATGCAGCCGCACGTCCGCGCGTTCGTCGAGCGCGCGGTCACCTTCGCGACGTGCCCGGAGTGCGACGGCACGCGTCTGTCAGAGGCGGCCCGCTCGTCGAAGATCGACGGGATCAACATCGCCGACGCCTGCGCGATGCAGATCAGCGACCTCGCCGAGTGGGTCCGCGGGCTCGACGAGCCGTCGGTCGCGCCGCTGCTCGACGCGCTGGGCGAGACGCTCGACTCGTTCGCCGAGATCGGGCTCGGCTACCTCTCGCTCGACCGCCCGTCGGGCACGCTGTCGGGCGGCGAGGCGCAGCGCGTGAAGATGATCCGCCAGCTCGGCTCGTCGCTCACCGACGTCACCTACGTGTTCGACGAGCCGACCGTCGGCCTGCACCCGCACGACATCCAGCGGATGAACGACCTGCTGCTGCGACTGCGCGACAAGGGCAACACCGTGCTCGTCGTGGAGCACAAGCCCGAGGCGATCGCGATCGCCGACCACGTCGTGGACCTCGGGCCGGGCGCCGGCACCGACGGCGGGACCGTCTGCTTCGAGGGAACGGTCGCCGGGCTGCGCAAGAGCGGCACGCTCACCGGGCGCCACCTCGACGACCGCGCCCGCCTGAAGGACACGGTGCGCGAGCCCACGGGCGCCCTCGAGGTCCGCGGCGCGAGCACGTACAACCTGCGCGACGTCGACGTCGACATCCCGCTCGGCGTGCTCGTCGTCGTCACCGGCGTCGCCGGCAGCGGCAAGAGCTCGCTCATCCACGGCTCGGTCGCCGGCCGGGACGGGGTCGTGGCCGTCGACCAGACGCCGATCCGCGGCTCGCGCCGCAGCAACCCCGCGACGTACAGCGGCCTGCTCGACCCGATCCGCAAGGCGTTCGCGAAGGCCAACGGCGTCAAGCCCGCGCTGTTCAGCGCGAACTCCGAGGGCGCGTGCCCGAACTGCAACGGCGCGGGCGTGGTCTACACGGACCTCGCGATGATGGCCGGCGTCGCCACCACCTGCGAGGTGTGCGAGGGCAGGCGGTTCGAGGCGTCGGGGCTCGACCACAAGCTCGGCGGGCGCGACATCAGCGAGGTGCTGGCGATGCCGGTGTCCGAGGCGCTCGCCTTCTTCGGCGCCGACGACTCGGCCGTCCCCGCGGCGGCGAAGATCCTCGAGCGCCTCGCCGACGTCGGGCTCGGCTACCTCGGCCTCGGCCAGCCGCTGACGACGCTGTCCGGCGGCGAGCGCCAGCGCCTGAAGCTCGCCACGCGGATGGCGGAGAAGGGCGAGGTGTACATCCTCGACG
>DASVRH010000480.1:0-5500 GCA_036388715.1 Solirubrobacteraceae bacterium
CAAGAAGCAGCTCAAGGCGGCCCGCGCGCGCTGAACGGACCCACGCGCGCAGCCGCGAGTCGTTAAGACCGAATCATCTGCGACGCTCCGTCGTTAGGACAGCGGAATGGCCCCGGAACAGGCCCTGAAGCAAGAGACGCCTACCCGTGTCGCCGCGCCGCCCCCGGCGCGCACCCCCCAGCCGACCGCGGCCACGCTGCGCCTGCCCGAGTACGACGTCCGGCGCAAGCGCCCGCCGCTGCTGTCCTTCCTGCTGCGGATGGACACGCTGCGCAGCGGCGCGCGCATCGTCTCGCTGCTCGCCGTCGACTTCGCGGGGGTCTTCGCCGCGATCTTCACCGCGCTCGTGCTCAAGGACGCGGTGCTCGGCTCCGTCTCGGTCCGGGAGTCGCTCGAGCAGACGCTCGACATCGTCGCCTTCGCCTACCTCGTCACCGTGCTGCTGTTCGCGCGCTCGGACCTCTACGCCCGCCGCAGCGCCCGCCCCGGCCTGACCCGCATCGTCGCGAGCCTCTTCCAGGTCACGGCGGTGGCGCTCGTGTTCGCGCTGGTCAACGGCGAGCGCTTCAGCAGCTACTACATCTTCTACGGCTCGCTGACCTTCTCGGTCGCCTACGTCGCCGGCCTGCGCTTCCTCTACGACCGCGCCACCGGGATCATCCTGCGCGCGGCGGGCTACCAGCGCCGCGCGGTCCTCGTCGGCACCGGCGAGCACATCGAGGCCGTCGCCCACGCGCTCGACGGCGAGCAGTCGCCGATCAACGTCGTCGGCTTCATCTCGCTGACGCCGCGGCCCGACAACGGCCTGCGCAGCCTCGGCGCGCTGGAGGACGTCGGCGGCGTCGTCGAGCGCAACAGCGTCGACGAGGTGATCATCGCCGACCCCGCCTTCCCCGAGCAGCAGGCGCTCGAGCTGGTCGACGCCTGCCACCAGCGCGGCGTCCGCGTCCACGTCGCGCCGTCGACGATGGAGATCCTCATCCACCGCGCGGAGTTCGTCCCCGGCCAGTCGGTGCCGCTCTTCGAGCTCAAGCCGCCGGTCTTCGAGGGCTTCGACTACTTCATGAAGCGCACGTTCGACATCGTCGGCGCGGCGCTCCTGCTGCTGCTCCTCAGCCCGGCGCTGCTGGCGATCGGGCTCGCCGTGAAGCTCTCCTCGCGCGGGCCGGTGCTCTACCGCTCGATGCGCCCGGGGATCGGCGGCGTGCCCTTCCCGTGCCTGAAGTTCCGCACGATGTACGACGACGCCGACCAGCAGCAGGCCGACCTCGAGTCGCTCAACGAGGCGGGCGGCGCGATCTTCAAGATCCGCGACGACCCGCGCCTGACGGCGGTCGGCCGCGTCATGCGCCGCTTCTCGATGGACGAGCTGCCGCAGCTGGTCAACGTGCTGCGCGGGCAGATGTCGCTCGTCGGCCCGCGCCCGCTGCCGCTGCGCGACTTCGAGCGCCTCGAGGGGTGGCACAAGAAGCGCTACCTCGTGCTGCCGGGCATCACCGGCCTCTGGCAGGTTTCCGGGCGCTCGGACCTCGACTTCGACGACCTCGTGCGCCTCGACTTCCTCTACCTCGAGCGCTGGTCGCCGTTCCTCGACCTGGCGATCCTCGCCAAGACGATCCCTGCGGTGATCACCCGCAAGGGCGCCTACTAGCGCCGCGTGACCCCGCGGGGCTGGGCCGCGTTCGCGGCCGTCTCGGTCCTCTGGGGGATCCCGTACCTCTTCATCAAGATCGCCGTCGACCACGGCGCGACGCCCTCGTTCGTGGCCTTCGGCCGCGTCGCGCTCGCCGCGGCGCTGCTGCTGCCGCTGGCCGCCCGCGCCGGCGCGCTGCGCGGCCTGGGCGCCCGCTGGAAGCCGCTCGTCGCGTTCTCCGCCGTCGAGATCGCGATCCCGTTCCCGCTGATCGCGTTCGGCGAGCAGCACGTGTCCTCGTCGCTCACCGCGATCCTGATCGCCACCGTCCCGCTGACCGTCGCCGTGATGGCACTGCGCTGGGACGCGTCGGAGCGCGTCGACCGCAGCCGCTTCGGCGGGCTCCTCGTCGGGCTCGCCGGCGTCGTCCTGCTCTTCGGCATCGACGTCGCCGGCGACGCGGACGAGCTGCTCGGCGCCGGCGCGATCCTCGTCTCCGTCGTCGGCTACGCGGCCGGCCCGCTCATCGTCAAGCGCTCGCTGGCGGACATCGACCCGCTCGGGCCGGTCGCGGCCGCGCTGGCGATCAGCACCGTGATGCTCGCCCCGTTCGCGGTCCTCGACGCGCCGGCCACGACGCCCGACGCGAGCGCGCTGTGGTCGATCGTCGCCCTCGGCGTCGCGTGCACCGCGATGGCCTTCGTCTTCGACTTCATCCTCATCGCCGAGGTCGGCGCGAGCCGCGCGACCGTCATCACCTACGTCAACCCGATCGTCGCCGTCGCCCTCGGCGTGACGCTGCTCGGGGAGTCGCTGAGCTTCGCGGCCGTGGCCGGGCTGCTGCTGATCCTGGCGGGGTCGTGGCTGGCGACGGGCGGCCGGCCTCCCGGTCTTCAGGGCGTCGTGCGGCCGCAGTCGCCGATGGCGTAGGCCGCGCGGCACGCCGTCCGCCCGCGCCACTTCGGCTGGAACTCCTCGAGGAACGCGTCGAGCGCCTCCTGCCGGCGCTCGGCCCGGTGGATCTCGCGCACGACGTCGGAGACCTGCTCGAACGGGCGCGTGCGCCCGGGGCGCACGCGCACGACGGCGAACGCGACCCAGCGGCCGCGCCAGCGCACCACGCCGCGCCGCCTGCGGAACGCCGCGGGAGGGAGGTCGCCCCGCTCGGCGTTCCGGAACAGCCGCTTGCGCTTGGCCCGCGCCGCCGCGCGCGTGCGGGCGACGGCGACCCGCACGTCGCGCCGCTCGGGCACGACGAACCGGGACAGGTTCTCGTCGTACCAGGCGCGCAGCTCCTCCTCCGTGAGCGGCGGGACGGCGCGCGTGACCTGCCGGCGCAGCTTGTTCGACAGCCGCTCGAGCCGGACGCGGTACTTGATGTCGCGCACCGTGTAGCCGGTCTGGCGGAGGAAGCGGCGGAAGTCGCGCCGCGTGTAGAACGACTGGCGCCGCTGCCGGCGGAAGGCGCGGACCACCTCCTGCCGGGTCACCGTGATCCCGCGCTCGGCCGTCTCGCCGGTGACCCACAGGTTCTGGATCAGGAGCTGCAGGACCTGGCGGCGCAGCGCGCGCTCCGAGCTGCGCGGGGACGCGCGGCGCGCGATCTTCTTCCAGTGGCGGTACTGCGCCGGCGAGATCTCGCCGACCCCGTCCACCGTGGCGATCGCCGGCGCCTGCGCGGCCGCGGGCGCGGCGAGGAGGGCCACCGCGACGAGCACGGCGGCCGCGGCCCTCATCCCAGGCTCCGGATCGCCCTCGGCACGAGCCTCCGGGCCGGCGCGCTGAGCGCCGCCTTCGCCGCGTTGGCGCCGCACGCGCCGTGGACGCCGCCGCCCGGATGCGCGGAGGCCGACGCGAGGTAGAGGCCGGGCACCGGCGTCTCGGCGCGGCCGAGGCCGGGCGTCGGGCGGAAGACGAGCTGCTGGTGGATCTGCGCCGTGCCCCCGTTGACGGCGCCGCCGACGAGGTTCTGGTTCGCTGCCTCCAGACCGGTGGGGGTGAGGAGGTGGCGCCCGCGGATGAGCTCGCGGAAGCCGGGCGCGCGCGCCTCGATCTGCTCCTCCATCCGGTCGGCGAGGTCCTCGGCGTGCGCGTCGTCCCACGTGCCGAACGCGACGTGCGTGTACGCCCACGCCGCTTCCTTGCCGGCCGGCGCGCGCGACGGGTCGTAGTGCGAGTACTGGCCGAGGAGCAGGAAGGGCTTGGACGGCAGCTCGCCGCGCAGCAGCTCGGAGGAGTGCTCGCTCAGCGCGTCCATCCCGTCGGTGACGTGCACGGTGCCCGCCTCGCGCGCCTCCTCGTTGCGCCACGGGATCGGGCCGTCGAGCGCCCAGTCGACCTTGAAGGTCGAATTGTCGTACTGGAAGCGCTTGAGCGGGATGCGGTGCGACTCGGGCAGCATCCGCTCGTAGAGGGCCGGCGCGCCGGTGTCGGCGAGGACCGCGCGGGAGGCGGCGATCTCCTCGCCGCCGGCCGTCCGCACGCCGACCGCCCGGTCGCCGCGCACGACGATCTCGACCACCTCCTCGCCGCAGCGCAGCTCGCCCCCCGCGGCCCGCAGCCGGCTCACGAGCGCGTCGGTGATGCGGCCCGCGCCGCCCCGCGCCACCGGCCACCCGAGCGTCTGGCCGATCCCGACGAGCACCCACCCGAACAGCGCGCTGCCCGCGCTGTCGGGCGTGACGTCGGCGTGCAGCGCGTTGCCGGCCAGCAGCCGCGCGGCGCCGTCGCCGCGGAACTCCTCCTGGACGTGGCGGCGCAGCGGCATGACGCCCAGGCGCGCGAAGTCGAGGACCTCCTTGACGCCGCCGAGCGCGCGCAGCAGCCGCAGCGCAGGGCGGATCGGGGGGAACGGGCTCATCAGCGAGGAGATGAACGCGGGCTGCACCTGCTCCCACGCGCGGCTGAGACGGAGCCACGCCTCGCGGTCCTCCTCGGCGAAGCTCGCGACCGACGCGGCGCTGCGCTCGGCGTCGCGGTAGAGCGCCACGCACGAGCCGTCGGAGTGCGGGTGGGCCACCACCGCGGGCGCCTGGAGCCACTCGAGCCCGTGGCGGTGCAGGTCGAGCGCGCGCAGGTGGGGCGACGCGATGCCGAGCGGGTAGAACGCGCTGAAGCAGTCGGCGACGAAGCCGGGCTCGACGAGCTCGGCGCTGCGGACCGCCCCGCCGGGCGACGGCTGGGCCTCGAGCACGAGGACGTCCCAGCCCCTGTCGGCGAGGATGTTGGCGCCGGTGAGCCCGTTCGGGCCGGCGCCGATGACGATTGCGTCCGGCATTGGGTAGATCACCTACCCCCATGGCACTGAACGAGATCCACATCGACGCCCCGCCCGAGCGCGTCTTCGCCGTGCTGGCCGACTGGCGCTCCTACGGCGACTGGGTCGTCGGCTCGCGCCTCATGCGCGGCGCCGACCCCGGCTTCCCCGCCGCCGGCACCCGCTTCCACCACCAGGTCGGGTGGGGGCCGCTGCACCTCAACGACCACACCACCGTCCTCGAGGTCGACCAGCCCCGCAAGCTCATCCTCAAGGCGAAGGCGCGGCCGCTCGGCACCGCGGTCGTCGCGCTCGAGATGAAGCACGAGGCGGGCGGGACGCGCGTCTACATGCGCGAGGACCCGGGCGACGCCGCGACGGCCTTCGTCTTCAACCCGCTGACGCACCTGCTGGTCCGCGGCCGCAACGAGGAGTCGCTGCGGCGGCTGAAGCGCCTGGCCGAGGAGCGGCCCGACATCGGCCGCGAGGTCGACGTGCCGGCGGGGAAGATCGAGCCGTGACGGCCTTCCCCGACGTCGCCGGCCTCGGCGTCGAGCACCACTACGCCAACGCGCGCGGCCTCGACTTCCACGTCGCCGAGGCGGGCGACG
>DASVRH010000481.1:0-3760 GCA_036388715.1 Solirubrobacteraceae bacterium
ATCTTCCCCGGCCCGGCGGCGCGCGGCGGGCTGATCGCGGCGCCCTGGGTGCCCGGCGAGGAGCTGGCGCGCGAGAACGGCGACGTCGACCCGCGCTTCGTCTGGGCCGCGCTCGACTGCCCGTCGGGGTTCGCCGTGATGCCGCCGGGGTCGAAGACCGTCCTCGCGTCGATGACCGCCCGCATCGACCACGCCGTCGCGCCTGGGCGCGCCTACGTCGTGAGCGCGTGGCCGATCAAGAGCGAGGGCCGCAAGCACTGGGCCGGCTCGGCGATCCACGAGGAGGACGGCCGCCTCGTCGCCGTCGCCGACGCGCTCTGGATCACGCTGCGCGAAGAGGCGGTCGCGGCGTAGGCTCGCCGGATCGCATGAGCGCCGAGTTCCTGCTCACCAGCCTCGTCATCGTCGCCACGCCCGGCACCGGGGTGCTGTTCACGCTCGCGGCCGGGCTCGCGCGCGGCGGCAGGGCGAGCGTCGTGGCCGCCTTCGCGTGCACGCTCGGGTGCGTGCCGCACATGGCCGCGGCGATCACCGGCCTCGCCGCCCTGCTGCACACGAGCGCGGTCGCCTTCCAGGCCCTCAAGTACCTGGGCGTCGCCTACCTGCTCTGGATGGCGTGGAGCACCCTGCGCGAGCACGGAGCGCTCACCGTCGAGGAGGACGAGGCCCCACGGTCGGTGCGCAACGTCATCGTCGCGGGCGTGCTGGTCAACCTCCTCAACCCGAAGCTGACGATCTTCTTCTTCGCCTTCCTGCCCCAGTTCGTCACGTCGGACGGCACGGGCGGGCTGCTGGCCATGGTCCAGCTCAGCGCCGTCTTCATGCTGCTGACGTTCGTGGTCTTCGCGATCTACGGCCTGTTCGCGGCCGCCGTGCGCCGCCACGTCGTGTCGCGCCCGCGGGTCATGGACTGGATGCGGCGGGGCTTCGCGGCGTCCTTCCTGGCGCTCGGCGCGAGGCTCGCCGCGACCTCGCGCTGACGGACGTCACACACCGGTACCCCCTAGGGGTATACTGTCGTCGGCATGAACCGCATGACCGACAAGACCGTCCCGAAGCTCGCCGGCTTCGCGTGCCTGCTGGCCCTCGTCTCCGGCGGGGCGGCCCTTGCCGGCGGCGCCGTCGATCCCGACCGCGGCACCGACCCACCCTCGCACGGGAAGGACGAGCAGATGACCCCCAACGGCTCGCACGGCGAGACCGAGCAGCACCCCGTCCGCGGCCTCGCCGTGGCGGAGGATGAGCTGCGCGTCGTCGTCGACGACCCCGAGCTCCGCCGCGGCGCGACCGAGCGCCTCTCGTTCCGGATCGTCGACACGCGCGGCGAGACCGTCGAGGACTTCGAGCTCGCGCACGAGAAGCGGATGCACCTGATCCTCGCCCGCCGCGACCTGACGGGCTTCCAGCACCTCCACCCCAGCCAGGCGCCCGACGGCACGTGGACGACCGACGTGCGCATCGAGGACGCCGGCTCCTACCGCATGTTCGCCGACTTCACCCGCGCCGGCGAGCCGCACACGCTCGGCGCCGACCTGCGCGTCGACGGGCCCGCCGACCTGCGGCCGCTGCCGGCCCCCGCCGACTCCGCGAAGAGCGACGGCGGCTACGACGTGCGCCTCGAGCGCGACGGCGAGATGCTGCGCTTCGCGATCAGCCGCGACGGGCAGCCTGTCGAGACCGAGCCCTACCTCGGCGCGGGCGGCCACCTGGTCGTGCTGCGCGAGGGCGACATGGCCTTCCTGCACGTGCACCCCGAGGAGGACGGCGTCAGCTTCATGACCGAGCTGCCGAGCCCCGGCCGCTACCGCATGTTCCTCCAGTTCAAGCACGAGGGCCGGGTCCAGACCGTCGCCTTCACCGAGGACGCGCGATGAGCCACGTCGAGCTCCCCATCAGCGGCATGACCTGCGCCTCGTGCGCGAACCGCATCGAGCGCAGGCTGAACAAGCTCGACGGGGTCACGGCCTCGGTCAACTACGCGACGGAGAAGGCGACCGTCGACTTCGACCCCGAGGCGGTCGCGCCCGAGCGGCTCGTCGAGGCGGTCGAGTCGGCCGGCTACCAGGCCGTCCTCCCGAGCGACGATCCCGCGACGGACGCGCCCGAGCCGGCCGACGAGACCGCGCCCCTGCGCCGGCGGCTGCTCGTGTCGGCGCTGCTCGGCGTCCCGGCGTTCCTGATCTCGATGATCCCGGCGCTGCAGTTCGACTACTGGCAGTGGCTGGTCCTCCAGCTCGCGACGCCGGTGATCCTGTGGGGCGCCTGGCCCTTCCACCGCGCCGCCTGGGCGAACCTGCGGCACGCGACGGCCACGATGGACACGCTGATCTCGGTCGGCGTCCTCACGGCGTGGCTGTGGTCGCTGTACGCGCTCTTCCTCGGCGACGCCGGCACGACCGGCATGACCATGACGTTCGAGCTCATCCCCGAGGCGAGCGGAGGATCGGACCACATCTACCTCGAGGTCGGCGCGATCGTCACCGTGTTCCTCCTCGCGGGGCGCTACTTCGAGGCGCGCGCCAAGCGCCGCGCCGGCGCCGCCCTGGCCGCCCTCCTCGAGCTGGGCGCCAAGGACGTCTCCGTCCTCGACGCCGACGGCGCCGAGCGCCGCGTCCCGGTCGAGCAGCTCGCCGTCGGCGACCGGTTCGTCGTGCGGCCGGGCGAGAAGGTCGCGACCGACGGCGTCGTCGAGGAGGGCCGCTCGGCCGTCGACCAGGCGCTGCTCACCGGCGAGTCGGTCCCGGTCGAGAAGGCGCCGGGCGACGGGGTCGCCGGCGCGACGGTCAACGCCGGCGGCCGGCTCGTGGTGCGCGCGACGAAGGTCGGCGCCGACACCGCGCTGGCGCAGATCGCGCGGCTGGTCACCGACGCGCAGTCCGGCAAGGCGCCGGTGCAGCGGCTGGCCGACCGCGTCTCCGGCGTGTTCGTCCCGGTCGTCATCGGCCTGGCCTTCGCGACGCTCGCGTTCTGGCTCGGCGCCGGCGAGGGCGCGGAGTTCGCGTTCACCACGGCGGTCGCCGTGCTGATCATCGCCTGCCCGTGCGCCCTCGGCCTCGCCACCCCGACCGCGCTGCTCGTCGGCACGGGCCGTGGCGCCCAGCTCGGGCTGCTCATCAAGGGGCCGGAGATCCTCGAGTCCACCCGTCGCGTCGACACGATCGTGCTCGACAAGACCGGCACCGTGACGACCGGGCGGATGAGCCTCGTCGACGTCGTCGGCGGCGACGAGGTGCTGCGCCTGGCCGGCGCGGTCGAGGACGCCTCCGAGCACCCGATCGCCCAGGCCATCGCCCGCGCCGCGCGCGAGCGCTTCGGCCTGCTGCCGGCGGTCGAGGGCTTCGCGAACCGCGAGGGGCTCGGCGTCGAGGGCGTCGTCGCCGGCCACGGCGTGCAGGTCGGGCGCCCGTCGTTCATGGCCGACTGGAGCCTGCGAATCCCGGACGAGCTGGACGCAGCGCGGCGCGCCGCCGAGGCGCAGGGCCGCACGGCGGTCCTCGCCGCCTGGGACGGCGAGGTGCGCGGGCTGCTCGTGGTCGCCGACACGGTCAAGCCGACGTCGGCCGAGGCCGTCGCCCGGCTGAAGGAGCTCGGGCTGCGACCCGTCCTGCTCACCGGCGACAACGAGGCGACGGCGCGCGCCGTCGCCGCGGAGGTCGGGATCGACGAGGTGATCGCGGAGGTGCTGCCC
This sequence comes from Solirubrobacteraceae bacterium, assembly GCA_036388715.1. GTDB lineage: Bacteria > Actinomycetota > Thermoleophilia > Solirubrobacterales > Solirubrobacteraceae > CADCVT01. The sequence continues at coordinate 3,689 of DASVRH010000481.1, forward strand.
GCCGACAAGGTGGACGTGGTCAAGCGGCTTCAGGCCGACGGGAAGGTGGTCGCGATGGTCGGCGATGGCGTG
>DASVRH010000482.1:0-10899 GCA_036388715.1 Solirubrobacteraceae bacterium
CGGAGGCGGGATGAGCCCGGTCCCCGAGCTGGGCGTGCTGGGCGAGCGGCTGGCCGCGGCGCGCGCCCGGCCCTCCGCGCGCCGGCGGCTGCGCCCGCTGTGGGTGGCCGTGCCCGTCGCGCTCGCCGTGGCCGTCCCCGCCCTGGCGGGGCGGCCGCTCTGGGCGCCGCTGGTGGACGGCGAGACGGCCGTCCCGCCACAGGCGCCCGCCTCCGTCCAGACCGAGCTCGTCCGCGGCCGCGACGGATGGCGGCTCGTCGCCTACCGGGCGCGGCTGCGCGGTGGCGGCATTGGGACGTGCCTCTTCCTGACGAGCGACCGCGGCGGCGCGGGCTCGTGCTCGCGCGGTGACCCCGTGCTCCGGAGCACGACGCACGCCGATGGGCTGCGCGCCTACGCCTTCGCGCGGGTGCCCGAGGGCTCGGGCGGGATCGTCGTGCGCTGGTCCGACGGCCACGTGGACCGCGTGGCCGCCCGGACGGCGCGGCTGCGCGGGGGCGGGACGGTGCGCTACGCGATCGCCGTGCGCCGGGGCGGCCTGCGGACGGGGCCGCCGGCGCTGGTGTCGGTGGGAGGGCTGCGGTGAGACGCGGCGCGGCCGTGCTCGTCCTCGCCGCGGCGCTCCTCTGCGGCCTTGCCGCACTGCTCGCGTTCGGCGACGGCGACCGGCGCGACGAGCCCGCCGCGGGCCGGTCGAACCCGGGCGTCGTGGCGGCCCGGCCGGTCCCGCCGCGGCCGGCCGGGCGCGAGCCGCGCTCCGTCGAGGTCCTCCGCGTCCGTCCGCCGGGCGGCGGCGAGGAGCGCGTCGTCACCATGAAGCGCGTGATCCGCGATCGGGGGCCGGCCGCGTTCCGACGCGTCCGCTGCCTCGACTCCGTCGCCGCGCGCAACGTCGCGACACGACGCTTCCAGGCGTCCGGCGGGTGCGCCCCCGTTCGCGACGCGGGACCGCGCGCGGCGGCGCTGGCCTACAGCCGCACCAGCGGATTGGGCGTCGACTCGCAGATGAGCGGCTTCGCCCCGCCCGGCACCCGACGGCTGACGCTCGCCGGCGCCGGGCCGACGATCGAGATCCCGCTCGGCCGCCACGGCGCCTGGTTCGTCCTCCTGGCCGAGGAGCTTCGCGCCACGCTCACGCTCACCGCCGAGCTGGCCGACGGCGGCACGCGGTTCGAGCGGGTGCGCTTCCCGATGGGGCCGGTCCCGCCCGACGCGCTCGAGGTCCGCGACCCGGTCGACGGCTCGACGTGGTCGGTCATGGCCTCGCGCCGGGCCGCAGGCATCCGGAGCGGGCAGACGTGCGTGCAGTTCTTCCAGCTCGACGGGCGCGGCCGGGAGAAGGGCTTCGGGGCGCCGATGTGCGGCGACCTGCGCCGCGAGCCGCTCTTCGTCGACGCGCTCGAGCGCGGGCCGGGGCCGCAGACGAAGTTCGGCGGCGGGCCGCACGTGGAGCCGCGCATGGTCGTGTGGGGCGCCGCCTCCCGGCAGGTCCGGGAGCTTCGCGTCGAGGCCGCGGGCGCAACCCACGAGGTCGCGGTCGACGACGCGGGCGGCTTCATCCTCGTCCTCCCGTCGTCGGTGCGGCGCGACGACGTCACCGTCGCCGCGACGCTCGCCGACGGCAGCGAGCGGACCTGGCAGGCGCCCGACCGGGCGGGCACGAGCCGCTCGCACCGGGCGGGGGTCCGCGTGACGAGCCCGCTGCGCGCGCGCGTCGACCGGCCGCACGACCGGATCCTCCTCACGATGGGCGTCGCCGGCCGGCCCGACAGGGTCAAGGTCAACTTCGAGAGCCACCCGACGTACCTGCGCCGCACGCACGGCGACCTCCACCGCGGCACCGTCCGGTTCCGCCACGGCCTCCCCCGCCACTACGACGCGGGCGACCGCTTCGGCGCGCAGGCCGTCATCTGCGCGCCCGGCTGCCTCGACTCCGACGCCGGTGGTGTCCTGCGCTAGCGCTCCATACGCAGGTGCGCGTGGAGCTCGCGCGCGACCTTGGGCGGCACGCCCGGCACGGCCTCGAGCTCCTCGCGCGGCGCGTTGAGGACGGCCTCGGGCGAGCCGAAGTGCTTGAGCAGCGCGCGCTTGCGCGTCGGCCCGATCCCGGGCAGGCCGTCGAGCACCGACTCCGTCATCGCCTTGTCGCGCCGGTTGCGGTGGTGGGTGATGGCGAAGCGGTGGGCCTCGTCGCGCACGCGCTGCAGCAGCTGGAGCTCCGGCGTGTCGTGCGGCAGCACGATCGGCTGCGGGCGCCCGGGCACGAAGACCTCCTCGATCCGCTTGGCCAGCGACACGACGATCACGCCGCGCTCGACGAACGACGCCAGCGCGCGCATGCCCGCCGAGAGCTGCCCCGGCCCGCCGTCGATGACGATCAGGTTCGGCAGCGTGGCGAACGACTCGTTGCGCTTGGGGTCGTGCGGAGACAGGTCCTGCTGGCGCTCCCACTGCGCGAGCCGGCGCTCGAGCACCTCCTCCATCGCCGCGAAGTCGTCGGGCACGCCCTCGTTCAGCCCGCGGACGACGAAGCGCCGGTAGTCCGACTTCTTCGGCGCCCCGCCCTCGAAGACGACCATCGACGCCGTCGTGTGCGTGCCCATGAGGTTCGAGATGTCGAAGCACTCGATCCGCAGCGGCAGCGCATCGAGCGACAGCGCCTGCTGGAGGCGGTCCAGCGCCTCGGTCCGCTGCTGGCGCGAGCGCTCGGCCTTCAGCTTCTCGGTCTCGAGCGCGAGCAGCGCGTTGCGCGTCGCCAGGTCGAGGATCCGCCGCTTGTCGCCACGCTCGGCCACGCGCACCTCGACCCGCCCGCCGCGCTGCTCTGACAGCGCCGTCGCCAGCGCCTCCGTCACCGGGTGCCCCACGAGCACCTGCGGCGGGATGAACGGCGCCGACGTGTAGTACTGGAGCAGGAACTCCTCGAGCACCTCGGCCTCGCTCAGCGACGCCTCGTTGGCGAGGTAGAAGGACTGGCGGTCGCTGAGCACGCCGTCGCGGACCTGGAAGACCTGCGCGTTGGCGTCGGTCCCGGAGACGGCGACGCCGACCGCGTCGACCGAGCCCACCGACGCGTTGGCCACCCGCTGGCGCTCGAGCAGCGCGCGCACGGCCTGCAGGCGATTGCGCTCGACCGCCGCCTGCTCGAACTCGTGCACCGCCGCGGCCTCGTGCATCCGCTGCTCGAGGTCGCGCTCGACCTCCTTGTAGCGGCCCTGGAGGAACGCGATCACGCCGTCGATCGACGTCTTGTACTCCTCGTGCGAGACGTAGCCGACGCAGGGCGCCCCGCAGCGGCGGATGTAGTAGTCCAGGCACGGCGAGCCCGATCGCCGCCCCGGCACCGCGCCGTTGCACGAGCGGTACATGAAGATCTTGCCGAGCGTGTCGAGCGTCGAGCGCGTCCGCTTCGCGCTGGAGTACGGGCCGAAGTAGAGCCGGTCGCGCCGGTGGCGCTCGCGCGTGAAGTAGACGCGCGGGAACTCCTCGTCCATCGAGATCGCGATGTACGGATACGACTTGTCGTCGCGCAGCCGGATGTTGAACCGCGGCTTGTAGCGCTTGATGAACTCCTGCTCGGCCAGCAGCGCCTCGGCCTCCGAGTCGACGGACACGAAGTCGATCGCCTCGGCCAGCGCCACCATCTGGGTGTCGCCGCGCGTGACGCGGTTGGAGTAGTGGCCGCCGACCCGCTTGCGGATCGACTTGGCCTTGCCGACGTAGATGACCTTCCCCCGGCCGTCCTTGAACAGATACACGCCGGGAGAATCCGGGAGGTTGCGCCGTTGCTCTTTGAGGGCAGTGCCCATCCCCATCGAGGATATGGAGCAACAGGTCAGAAGCCTCGCCCGCGAGCGTCTGGGCTTCGACGAGCTGCGTCCCGGCCAGCTCGAGGCGGTCACGAGCGTGGTCGGCGGCCGCGACACGCTCTGCGTCATGTCGACCGGCTCCGGCAAGTCGGCGATCTACCAGCTCGCCGGCTTCCTCATCGACGGGCCGACGGTCGTCGTGTCGCCGCTCATCGCCCTCCAGCAGGACCAGATGGAGGCCGTCGAGGAGGAGGCGGCGGTCATCAACTCGACCCTGAGCGAGAAGCAGCGCGACGAGGTGCTGGAGGACGCCCAGGAGGACGAGGTGGAGTTCGTGCTCCTCGCTCCGGAGCAGCTCGCCAACGACGACGTGCTCGACGAGCTGAGGCAGGCCGGCGTGAGCCTCTTCGTCGTCGACGAGGCCCACTGCGTCAGCCAGTGGGGCCACGACTTCCGGCCCGACTACCTCAGGCTCGGCGAGGCGATCGGGGCGCTCGGCCACCCGCCCGTGCTCGCGCTGACCGCCACCGCAGCGCCACCCGTCCGCGACGACATCGTCGGAATGCTCGACATGGACGAGCCCGAGATCGTCATCAAGGGCTTCGACCGCCCGAACATCCACCTCGAGGTCGTCCGCTTCCAGGAGGCGGGGCCCAAGCGCCGCGCGCTGCTCGAGCGCGTCGAGCGCACGCCGGGCCCGGGCATCGTCTACTGCGCCACGAAGAAGGGCGCCGAGGAGGTGGCGAAGGAGCTGCGGGCCCGCGGCGTGCGCGCCCGGCACTACCACGGCGGGCTGAGCGCGAAGACGCGCGCCGAGCGCCAGCGCCGCTTCATGGCCAACGACGGGATCGACGTGATGGTCGCGACGATCGCCTTCGGCATGGGCGTCGACAAGGCCGACGTGCGCTGGGTCTTCCACCACGACGTCAGCGATTCGGTCGACTCCTACTACCAGGAGCTGGGCCGCGCGGGCCGCGACGGCGAGCCCGCCGAGGCGGTGCTCTTCTACCGCACGCAGGACCTCGGCCTGCGCCGCTTCTTCGCGAGCGGCCGCGTGAAGGACGACGAGCTGCACCAGGTCGCGCAGGCGCTCATCGTGCACCCCGAGCCCGTCCGCCCGAAGGAGCTCGTCGAGGAGCTGCCGCTCAGCGACACGAAGCTCGCCACCGCTGTGCAGCACCTCGAGGAGGCGGGCTTCGCGGAGATCCTCGACGACGGCGCGATCGCCGCCCGGCGCGACGCCGACCTCATCGAGGCCGTCGAGCGCGCGGGCGAGGCCGAGGAGCACCGCCAGGCGTTCGACCGCTCGCGCGTGGAGATGATGCGCGCCTACTGCGAGACCGACGGCTGCCGCCGCGCGTTCGTGCTCGGCTACTTCGGCGAGGACTACGAGCCGCCGTGCGGCGGCTGCGACGTCTGCCTGCGCCGCGGCGACGAGGTCGCCCGCACCGAGGAGGACGGGCGCTTCGCCGTCGGCGACCGCGTCCGGCACGCCGAGTGGGGAGGCGGTAGCGTCGCGCAGGTGGAGGACGGGCAGATCACCGTGGTGTTCGACACCGTGGGCTACAAGACGCTCGGGGTCGACATCGTGCTCGAGCGCGCGCTGCTGGAGGCCGAGTGAACGCCGACGCGGTCCTCGAGCACGTCGGGCCGAGCGCCGACGTCATCGTCCCGATGGCCAACGGCGAGCCCGTCTCGCTGCTCGACGCGCTGGAGGCGAATGCCGACCGGCTGGAGGGCGTACGCGTCCACCAGATGCACGCGCTGCACGCCCGGCCGTACATCCGCGGCCAGCACGGCGACCGCCTGCGGCACGTCAGCTACTTCCTCTCCCCCGCCACGCGCGAGGCGTACTGGAGCGGCGGCTGCGACCTCGTCCCGAACAACTTCTCCGAGATGCCGAAGCTCCTGCGCCAGACGACGAAGTGCACCGTCGTCCTGGCCGCCGCGAGCCCGCCCGACCGCCACGGGCACATGTCGCTCGGGACGAACGCCGAGTACGTCGCGCGGCTGATCGGCCGCGTCCCGTTCTTCCTCGAGGTCAACGCGCGCATGCCGCGGACGTTCGGCGAGAACCAGATCCACGTCTCGCAGACGCTCGGGCACGTCGAGGTCGACCGCCCCTTGGTCGAGGTGCCGCCCGTCGTGCCCGACGACCGCGACCGCGCGATCGCGGCCCAGATCGTCGAGCGGATCCCCGACCGCGCGACGCTCCAGGTGGGCATCGGCGGGATCCCCAACGCCGTGCTCGAGTCGCTGCGCGGCCACCGCGACCTGGGAATCCACACCGAGCTGATCTCCGACGGGATCATGGACCTCGCCGAGGCCGGCGTCGTCACCGGCACGTACAAGAGCATCCGCGCCAACAAGATCGTCGGGACGTTCGCGATGGGCACCGAGCGCCTCTACGCGTGGCTGCACAACAACGCCGCCGTGGAGATGCTGCCGGTCGACTACGTCAACGACCCGCGCCTCATCGGCCGCGAGCCGGAGTTCGTCTCGATCAACGCGACGACCGAGGTCGACCTCTACGGGCAGTGCGCGTCGGAGACCGTCGCCGGGCGCTACTACTCGTCGAGCGGCGGCCAGGCCGACTTCGCCCGCGGCGCGATGTACTCCGAGCTCGGCCAGGGCTTCGTCGTGCTCCACTCGACGACGCGGAAAGGGCGCTCGCGCATCCGGACGCGCTTGACGGAGGGCTCCGTGGTCACGACCCTGAAGAACACAGTGGACAACGTGGTCACCGAGTTCGGGCTGGCGGAGCTGCGCGGGAGGTCGATCGCCGATCGCGCCCGCGCGCTGATCGGCATCGCCCACCCCGACCACCGCGAGTCGCTCGAACGCGAGGCCCACGAGGCGGGCATCCTGCCGCCGTCCGTCGTCATGCCGGTGATGGAGGGGCGCGAGATGCGCCCGGCGGCGCCACAGGGATGACCGTCGTCCTCCTGCACGCCGGCGTCTGCGACCACCGCATGTGGGACCGCGTCCGGCCCGTGCTGCACGACGCCGGGCTGCGGGTCGCCGCGCCCGACCTGCGCGGCTTCGGCTCGCGGCCGGCGGGCGTCGGGTCCTTCTCGCACGCGCACGACGTGCTGTCGCTGATCGACGGGCTCGGAGCGGACACGGTCGACCTCGTCGGCGCGTCGTTCGGCGGCCGCGTCGCGCTCCAGGTCGCGGCGCTCGCCCCGCAGCGTGTCCGCTCGCTGGCGCTGCTCGCGCCCGCCCTGCCGGACTGGGACTTCTCCGACCCCGACCTGCTCGCGTACGGCGAGGCCGAGGAGGCCGCCGTCGCGCGCGGCGACATCGACGCGGCGGTCGACCTCAACGTCAACTTCTGGGCGTCGGAGCTGTCTCCCGAGGACCGCGCCTACGTCGCGGAGGCGCAGCGCCGGACGTTCGAGCACGGCGGCGAGGCGGACGAGGAGGAGCTGCCGCTCGACCTGTCCGCGATCACCATGCCGGCGTACGTGCTCGTCGGCGAGGCCGACAAGCCGGACTTCGTCGCGATCGCCCGCCACCTGGGCGAGACGCTGCCGCAGGCGCGCGTCGACGAGATCGCCTCGGCGGGCCACCTGCTCGCGCTCGAGCGCTCCGACGAGGTGAGCGCGCTGCTCGCCGCGTGGCTGCGGCTCGAGGAGTAGCGTCTCCCCCATGCGCACCGCATACCGCACGTGCCCTCTCTGCGAGGCCACGTGCGGCCTCGCCATCACGCTCGACGGCGACCGCGTCACGCAGGTCCGCGGCGACGCCGACGACGTCTTCTCGCACGGCTTCCTGTGCCCCAAGGGCGTCTCGATCAAGCAGCTGCACGAGGACCCGGACCGGCTCCGGACGCCACTGGTCAAGCAGCCCGACGGCTCGTTCGCCGAGGCGTCGTGGGACGAGGCCTTCGCGCTGATCGCCGAGCGCCTTCCGGCGATCCAGGCCGAGCACGGCAAGGACGCGGTCGCCGCCTACGTCGGCAACCCGAACGCGCACAGCCTCGCGGGGATGATCTACGGCCGCGCGCTGCTCAAGGGTCTGGGCACGAAGAACCTCTTCTCGGCCAGCACAGTCGACCAGTACCCCAAGCAGGCGGCCTCGGCGTACATGTTCGGGAGCGGCGCGGCGGTGCCCGTGCCCGACCTCGACCGCACCGACTTCCTGCTCATGCTCGGCGCCAACCCGGCGGCGTCGAACGGCTCGCTCATGACCGCGCCCGACGTCCGCGGACGTCTCCAGGCGATCCGCGACCGCGGCGGCAAGGTCGTGGTCGTCGACCCGAAGCGCACGCGGACGGCGAAGCTCGCCGACGAGCACCTGTGGATCCGCCCCGGCACCGACGCCCTGCTGCTCTTCGCGCTGGTCCACGTCGTGTTCGGCGAGGGTCTCGCCGCGCAGCTCGACCCGGCGCTGTTCGAGGGCACCGAGCTCGTCGAGTCGTTGTCGCGGCCGTTCACCCCCGAGGCCGTGGCCCCCGCTACGGGCATTCCGGCCGAGGAGATCCGCCGCCTCGCGCGCGAGCTGGCCGCGGCCGAGCGCGCCGCCGTCTACGGCCGCATCGGGACGACCACCCAGGCCTTCGGCACCACCGCGTCATGGCTCGTCGACGTGCTCAACGCGGTCACCGGCAACCTCGACCGGCCGGGCGGCGCGATGTGGTCGCTGCCGGCCCACGTCAAGCGCGGCGAGGGCAAGGGCCGGGGCGCTCGGTTCGGCCGGTGGACGAGCCGCGTGCGCGAGGCCGGCGAGGTGTTCGGCGAGCTGCCCGTCGCCTGCCTGGCCGAGGAGATCGAGACGCCGGGCGAGGGCCAGGTCCGCGCGCTGATCACGATCGCCGGCAACCCCGTCGTCTCGACGCCGAACGCCGATCGCCTGCGCGGCGCGCTCGACTCGCTCGACTTCATGGTCAGCGTCGACATCTACGTGAACGACACGACGCGCCACGCCGACGTGATCCTGCCCGGCCCGTCGCCGCTGCAGAAGGCGCACTACGACCTCGCGCTCTACGGGCTCGCGGTCCGCAACGTCGCGAACTGGTCCGAGCCGCTCGTGCCGCTCGACATGCCCGACGAGTGGGAGACGCTGCTGCGGCTGCTCGGCGTGGTCGCCGGCCTGGGGCCGGACGCCGACGTCGCCGCGCTCGACGACATGGTCGCCGCGACCGCCGCGTCGCGCGCGGGCGTCGAGCCCGACCCGGCGCTGCGCGGGCCGGAGCGCATCGTCGACGCGATGCTGCGCGGCGGGGCCTACGGCCTGTCGCTGGCCGACCTGCGCGCCGCGCCGCACGGGATCGACCTCGGCCCGCTGGAGCCGCGCCTGCCCGAGGTCCTCTCGACGCCGAGCGGCAAGGTCGAGCTCGCGCCCGAGCCGCTGGTCGCCGACGTCGACCGCCTCGCCGGCGCGCTCGAGGAGCGCGCGAACGGCGGCATGGTCCTCATCGGCAGGCGCCACCTGCGCTCGAACAACTCGTGGATGAACCACCTGCCGCTGCTGGCGTCGGGGCCGGACCGCTGCACCGCGCAGCTCAGCGCCGTGGACGCGCTCCGCCTCGGCATCGAGGACGGGGCTCAGGTGCGGGTGGCCGCCCGGACCGGCGCGATCGAGCTGCCGGCCGAGGTGACCGAGGACGTCATGCCCGGCGTCGTCTCGATCCCGCACGGATGGGAGCACGCGAACTCCAACGTGCTCGCCGACGAACGGCTCGTCGAGCCGCTGACGGGCACCGCGATCCTGAACGGCATCCCGGTCGAGGTCTCACGGCTAGGCGACCAGGTGGAAGAGCGCGGCGTCCTCGTCGAGGGCGGCGCGTAGCTTCTTCTTCGTCTGCCCGTGGATCTGGCAGACGCGGCTCTCCGACACGCCCATGACGTCGCCGATCTCGGCCAGCGTCAGCGACTTGACGTAGAGGAGCACGGCGATCTCGCGCTCGCGCTCGGGCAGGCGCGCGAACGCCTCGCGGAAGCGGGCCTTCGCCTCGGTGCGCCCGGCGGCGGCCTCGGGGTCGAGCCGCTCGTCGGTCGCGGCGATCGTGTCGATCTGCTCGATCTGCGAGCTGGACTCGTCGGAGAGGACGACGGCGTTCAGCGACGTGACCTCGGACTGGGCGATGTCGGCGCGGTGGCGGCGCAGCTCGGTGACCTCGATGCCGAGCGCGTCGGCCAGCTCCTCGCGCGTGGGCCGGCGCGTGTGCAGCGCCGTGAACTCCTCGACGGCCTTCTCGATGTCGCGCTCCCACCGGCGCACGGAGCGCGGCGCCCAGTCCTGGCGGCGCAGCTCGTCGAGCACCGCGCCGTGCACGCGCGTCCACGCGTACTGCTCGAGCGACGCGCCCTTCTCCGGGTCGTAGCGGTCGATCGACTGGATCAGCGCCTCCAGCCCGACCGAGATGAAGTCCTCGGCCTCGGCGTGCGCGGGCATCTCGCGCACCTTGCGGTAGACGATGAACTTCACGAGCGGCGCCAGGGTGAGGATGAGGCGATCGCGCAGGCCGCCGTCGTTCGTCGCTTGGTAGCGCTTCCACAGCGCCTGCAGCTCTTCGGAGGAGGCGCGGCGGGGCGTCGTCGTCATCATGCGCGATCCTTACCGGCCGATCCTCTGCATTCCTTGGGGCCCGTCACCTTTGCGCAGGTTTGGGCCGCAAAGCCGCAGCTTGGCGGTGCTTCGATGCTCCATGTTTCTGTGAACGCCCGCGCGGCCCCGGGGTTGGGAGCAGAGCGGGTAGCGTGCGGCGGCGATGGCCGCCGGTTGGGACGACGCCGCAGCCCGCGCGATGGCGGCGCCGTACCTCGACCCGCTCGTCGCGGCGGCCAAGCGCGCCGAGCACCTCGCCCTCGTCGACCGCTGGCTCCCCGATCTCATGGACCGGCGGCTGCTGAAGACCGACCTGTGGGAGGAGGCGGTGGGCGGCGACGAGCTGCTCTTCACGCTCGCCGCCCGCGCCCGCTCGGTGCACGCGATCGACGTCTCGCCGCGCGTGGTGGAGGCCGCGGCCCAAGAGGCGCGGCGTCGCGGGCTCGGCGACGGCGCCGCGGCGACCCTCGCCACCGCCGACCTCCGCGCCATCCCCCTCCCCGACGGCGCCGTCGACGCGGTCCTCTCCACCTCGACC
>DASVRH010000483.1:0-13721 GCA_036388715.1 Solirubrobacteraceae bacterium
CGCCGCCGGCTCCCCCTCCCGCGCCACCGAGTGGGCAGCGCTCGCAGGCGTTGCTGGTCGCCGCGGTCGTCTTCCTCGCACTGATGGTCGGCGGCGTCGGCGCCGCGGTCCTCCTCACGCAGGGGGAGGACGACCCGTCCCCCTCGACGAACGCCGCGAACACGGGGGGCGAGCCCACGACGCCTGCTACGCCTGGGACGTCGACGGCCGAACTGCCGGCAGCCGGCAATGGGGAAGAAGACACCACCCCCGCGCCGGAGCCGAGCGGACCGAGCCGCGCCGAGGAGATCGAGGAGGTGCTGACCGACTACTACGCCGCGGTCAAGTCCGGCGACTACGACTCGGCGTGGGAGCTCCTCAGCCCCTCCTACAAGGAGTGGAAGGAGGGCGAGGGCGGCTACGCGAAGTGGCAGACCCAGGAGGAGCGCAACTTCCGCTGGCTGCGACCGAACGACCTGACCGTCGACGTGCGCGAATACGACCCCTCGACGCGCATCGCGACGATCTACGTCAGCGGCATGACCTACAAGCGCCCGGGTAACGCGCTCTGCGACTACGTCGGCATCACCTGGGCCAGGCGCTTCGGCGGCCGGTGGTACTACGACCAGGGCTACGTCCAGCGCGCTGAGCGCGCCGCCGAGTGGCGGCCGCGCGCGACCGAGACGCTCGGATACGCGTGCGAAGTCGACGGCTACTGATCGCCGCGCTCGCGGTCGCGCTCGCCCCGGCGGCGAGCGGCTGCGCGGTCGGCGGGACCGAGCGGAGCGCCGAGGCCTACTGCGACAAGTACGAGAGCGGCTTCGACGAGATCAAGGCCGACTACCCGGAGGTCGACCAGTACTCGACGAGCGACGAGAACCCCCTCGTGCTCCTGCTGCAGACCGGGAGCGCGTACGGCGACATCGTCGCGCTCATCGGCGAGATGGCCGAGGTCGCGCCCGACGAGGTCCAGACCGACGTCGAGCGTGTCCACGAGACGCTCGAGAAGCAGCTCGACGACGCCGGCGGAGCGGTCTCCGATCCCTTCGGCACGATCGCCGGCCAGCTCGTCGAAGGGATCACGAACGCGGGCGCCTTCGAGCGCATGAGCCGCTACACCCTCGAGCACTGCGGCGAGGTCATGTTCTCGGCGAGCCCCCAGCGCGAGCGATGATTCGCGCCTTCCTCATAGGAGCCGCTCTGGTCGCGCTGGCTCTTCCGGCGACCGCCTCCGCCGCCTACCTCCCGATCAGCGACCCGCCGCGCTCCTATCGGAAGTGCGAGCACTACTACCTCTACGCGAAGCGCGTCTCGTGCGCGCAGGCGAGGCGCATGACTGGCCGCGTCACGAAGGGATGCGACACAGGCGGCGACCGCCGGTGCCGCTACACGATCCGCTACCGCGGTCGGCGATGGCGCTGCACGCTTCGCAGCGAAGCGGCCGACGGGTCCATCGCCACGTGTGCGTGCGCGGCAAGCGAGGAGTCTGGGTCCGCCTCAACGGCTGAGCCGAGCCCGTCGGCGGTCAGGAGACCCGCTTGGAGAGCCGCCTACAGGTCCGCGAGCCGCTCTTGGCGACTGCTCGCGCTGTCGGCGCCGCCGAGGGGCGCGTAGCCCGCGCCGGTCTCGTAGCGGAAGAACTTGTCGACGCGATGAGCGGGGTGGCTCTCGCGAATCCTCAGATGTAGTACATCGCCGCGCCGGCGTCGCGGCGCTCGCGCTCGATGATGTCGGCGATCGTCGTCGACTCGAGGACGGCCCGGGTCGCGGCGGCTGCTTCCGCGAAGACGCCGTTCGCGTCGCGGCCGACCTCGCCGTCGAGGAGCTCGACGATCTCCAGCACCGTGATCGACGCCGGGTCCTTGCCGAAGGTGTAGCCGCCCTTCACGCCGCGCTGCGACTTCAACACGCCGGCGCGTCGCAGCACGGCGAAGAGCTGCTCGAGGAACTGGGCCGGGATGTCGCGGCGCCGGGCCAGCTCGCCCAGGGGAACGGGAGCGTCGCCGCCGACGCGGCCCAGCTCGGCCAGCGCGCGGACGGCATACGGGGATTTCGTCGTGATCGAGAGCACGGGGCGACCAGAACGATACGGGCGCTTAACGACATCGCCCTCCGCTGGGGGGAGCGGAGGGCGATGGACCTCAGGGCGGGTGGGTCCGAGGATCGTGTGGCTTAGAGCCAGCCTCGCTCGGTGGCGAGGAGGACGGCCTGCGCGCGGTCGACCGCGCCGAGCTTGCCGTAGATGTTGTGCAGGTGGGTACGGACCGTGGACGTGCTCAGCGAGAGCTCGTGGGCGATCTGCTTGTAGACCTTGCCCTCGGCCAGGCGCTTGAGGACCTCGACCTCGCGGGACGACAGCGGGCACGGGTCGATCGAGCGCTGGCGACCGGTCGTCGGGTACGGAAGGTCGTACATCACGGTCCTGAGCTCAGCCGGACCCATCCCGATGATGCGGGCGGTCTTCAGGAGCTCCGTGGGCGAGACCGCGGAGCCCTGCGAGTAGTGCGCGAGCATGTCCGCGAGACGGACGTAGGCGGCCTCACCGGAGACATCGTCGGCGTGGTGGCGCTCGATGACGCTGGCAACCGCCTTGGGGAGGCCCCAGCGACGGGCGAGCACGCCGCCGACCAGCGCGTGGTCGACACCGAGCTCGCGACGCTCGCGGTGGATCCGCTCCTCGGGCGTGCGAGCGCCCTGGTGGACCTGCCCGGGATAGCCCGGGTACGCGTGCATGAGGACGAGCTTGCCGATGTCGTGCAGGAGCGCGGTGACCATGAGGCGGTCGCGCTGCTCGTAGCCGGTCTCGGTGGCGAGACGATCCGCGGCACGCTGCGTGGCGACGCCGTGCAGGCGGAAACGCTCGGGAGCGGCGTCCCAGACGGACGAGCGCTCGAAGAAGTCATAGGTGCGGGCGCGACTCGCGAGAGCCTGCACCGCCTCGGGCGAGAGGAGCTCGACCGACTTCACGACGGACTCGACGCGACCGCGCGAGCGACCCTCGACCTGGTTGGCGAGGCGGAGCACGGCGATGACGAGGGCGCAGTCGGACTCGACGGCCGCGACGACCTCCGCGGCCGAGACCCGCTCCTGCGAGACGAGCCGGAGAAGACGGTTGCGCGACTCCGCGAGCGCCGGGAACGCCTCCAGCGCCTCGAAGGCAGCCGTCAGACGGCGGCCGTGGCCTTCGTTGTGCCGACGCTGCGCGCCGACGGCGGTCTGGGGAGTGGTGTTCTGGCGAATGGGAGAGGGCGGCGCTGACATCCTTGGGCTTTCCTGAGGTCCGGGATCGGGCCCCCGTGACAAGTCCGGGGTCTGCCCCGTTATCGGCACCTATGGACGTATGGTTGAGTTGACAGGACGGAAACGTCCACGTCAACTCCCAATTTGCAGGGGATTCATGCTCATCGGAGCCCACGTCTCGCCCGCCGGCGGGGTCGCGAAGGCGGTCGAACGCGGCGTCGAGCGCGGCTGTCACGCCATCCAGATCTTCAACCAGAACCCGCGCGCCTGGAAGCCGCGCGACTACGCCCCCGACGAGGTCGAGGCCTTCCACGCCGCGATGGACCACTCGGACGTGGACGTCCTCCTCATCCACGCCGTCTACCTCCTCAACTGCGCGTCGGATGACCCCGACATCCGAGCGAAGTCCCTGAACAGCCTGATCTCGAGCCTCCGCGCGGGCAAGGAGCTCAACGCGTACGCCGTCGTCCTGCACCCCGGCAGCGCCAAGCAGGGCGACGTCGGCCAGGCGATCAAGCGCGCGGGCGCGACGATCAAGGAGGCCCTCGACGAGTCGGAGACCTGTCCCATCCACCTCGAGAACACCGCCGGCAGCGGCGCCACGCTCGGCCGCAGCTTCTCCGAGCTGGCCGAGCTGATCGACGCCGCCGGTGGCGACGAGCGGATCGGGATCTGCCTGGACTCCTGCCACCTGTTCGCCTCCGGCCACGACATACGGACGGAATCCGGGCTCTCGAAGACGCTCGACGAGTGCGTCGCCAAGGTCGGCCTGGAGCGCCTCGGCAGCCTGCACCTCAACGACTCGCAGACGCCGCTCGGCTCGAACGTCGACCGCCACGCCGACGTCGGCGAGGGGCAGATCGGGCCCGAGGGGTGCGCGGTCTTCCTGTCCGAGCCGCGCTTCGAGGACCTCCCGCTGGTCCTCGAGACGCCCGGCTCGGACAAGAAGGGCCCCTCGGCGAAGCAGATCACCTACACCCGCAAGCTGCGGGAGGAGGGGCTGGCGCGCCGCTAGGCGCGCTTCCCCACGACGATCAGGTACTCGTAGTCGAAGCGGGCCGGCTCGCCCTCGGCCGACTTGTTCCACTCCTCCGCGAACGCGTAGTACTTGTCCATGAACTCCTGCTTGCGCTCGGGGTCGGACCCGAGATGGTTGAGCAGCGCGATCGTCGGCCCGTACTTGGCGGCGAAGTCGTCGACGGCCTCGCGCGGCGTCTCGTAGACGTCGACGTCGAGCACGTGGCGCTCGAGCTTCAGGTCGCTCAGCCCGTCGCCGAACAGCGAGCGGACGTGGTCCTCGCTGCCCCACAGCGGCGGCGGCGAGCCGCCCGGGGGCGGCGGCGGCGCGTACGGCTTCATCAGCGCGAACATCTGGCCGACGAGGCCCTCGGGCGTCCAGTTGGCCATCGCCACGACGCCGCCGGGCTTCGTGACCCGCAGGAGCTCCGCCGCGGTCACCTCGTGGCGGGGCGCGAACATCGCGCCGAGCGAGGACATGACGACATCGAAGGAGGCGTCCTCGAACTGGAGCGCCTCGGCGTCGGCGGTCTCGAACGTCAGGTCGAGGCCCTCGCGCTGGGCGGCCTCGCGGCCGATGTCGAGGAGCTCCGGCGTCAGGTCGGTGCAGACGACGTCGGCGCCGAGCCGGGCGGCCGCGAGCGAGGCGGTGCCGGTGCCGCCTCCGACGTCGAGGACGCGCTGGCCGGCCTGGATGCCCGCGGCGCGCACCATGTGCTCGCTCAGCGGGGCCACCCATTCGGCGATGGAGGGGAAGTCGCCCGAGGCCCACATGGCCCGGTGGCGCTGCTTGATGTCGGGGGGAGCGGTACTCATGGCGCCGACCCTCTCATGCGCTCACCGGGTCGTGTCAAGTGCGGCGAGCGCCAGCTCCGTCGCGATGTCGAGCCCCTCGTGGCCGAGGTGGACCCCGTCGAGCTGGCGGACGACCACCCTCTCCCCCTTCCACCGCATCGTCCGCCGGTAGCGCCAGCCCGGCGTGAAGACCGGGGCGAGGTCGAGCAGCTGCGCGCCCTCGGCCGACACGGCGCGGCGGATCGCGCGGTTGACGATCCGGAACGCGCGCGAGAGGCCGGGGTCCTTCGCCGCGGGGAGGGTCAGCCAGATCGTGCGCCCGTAGACGCGGATCAGCCGGCGCGCGCGGCGGACGTATCCGCGCACCCACGCGGGCCCGCAGCACTTCGCGCCCGCGATCGGGAAGAGGTCGTTGGCCCCGATGAACATGAACGTGACCGTCGGGTGGAACTGCGCGACCTGGTCCTGCGCGTGCTCGTACCAGTCGAGGATGTGCGGCTTCGTCAGCCCGGTGCCGAAGCGCCCGTCGACGGTGACCTCGTGCCCGGCGGCCCGCAGCGCGCGGGCCAGCGGCTGCTGCATCACGTACATCATCGAGTCGCCCGTCGCGAGCACCGTCTCGGCTTGGGCCGGCGCCGCGGGGACGACCAGCGCCAGCCCGGCGAGGATCAGGCCAGCGAGGCGATGCGCTCGACGGTGCGGTCGAGGTCGTCGTCGGTCGTGCGGGGGTTGATCGTGCACAGGCGCAGAACGGTACGACCGCCGACGACGGTCGAGCTGGGAGCGGTGAAGCCGTCGTCGACGACGCGGGCCGACAGCGCACCGGCGTCGCCGTCGCGCGGGGCGAAGGTGACGATCCCGAGCTGGGCGGGGGTGACGAGCTCGAGCTTCTCGGAGGCCTCGATCGCGGCCTGGGCGCGCTCGGCGAGGTCGAGCGAGCGGTCGATCGCGGCGACGAACGCGTCGAGGCCGAACACCTGGACGCTCAGCCACAGCTTCAGCGCGCGCGAGCCCCGGCTGAGCTGCGGGCCGCGGTCGCGCAGGTTGACCTCCTCGCCGTCGTAGGTGTCGCGCAGGTAGTCGCCGAACAGCGTGAACGCGCGCTCGAGCGCCCCGGGCTCGCGGACGAGGACGCAGCCGATCTCGTAGGGCTGGAAGAGGAGCTTGTGCGGGTCGAGGACGAGCGAGTCGGCGCGCTCCAGCCCCGGCATCGCGGCGCGGCCGCGCTCGGTCAGGACGGTCGGCGCGCCGTACGCGCCGTCGACGTGCAGCCAGACGTCGTCGCCGCAGAGGTCCGCGATCGCGTCGATCGGGTCGACGGAGCCGGTGCTCGTCGTGCCCGCGGTCGCGACGACGCAGAGGGTCTCGTCGTCGAGCGCGGCCGCGACGTCCTCGGCCCGCAGGCGCTGCCGCTCGTCGGTGGCGAGGACGACCGGCTCGATCGCCAGCAGCCGCAGCGCGCGGGTCACCGAAGCGTGCGTCTGGTCGGAGACGATCGCGCGGCGCCTGCCCGGGTTCGCCTCCCGCGCCGCGGCGAGCGCGGTCAGCGACGCCACCGACCCGCCGCTGACGAGGATCCCGCCCGTGTGCTCGGGCAGCCCGCACCACGAGCGCAGCCAGTCGAGGACGACGAGCTCGAGCGTCGCCGGCCCGCTCCCGCCCGCCCACGACCCGGCGAAGACGTTCAGTCCGGCGCCGAGGGCGTCGGCCAGCGCGGAGACCGGGTTCGAGGGCGAGCCCACGCGCGCGAAGAAGCGCGGGTGGTCGCCGTGCTGCATGTGCGGGACGACCTGCTCGAGCAGCGTGTCCAGCGCGGCGTCCGGGTCGCCCGGGCCGCTCGGCGGCGGGCCGCCGAGAGCGGCCCGCAGCGCCGTGGCGTCGCCGGTGCGGATCGGCGGCAGGTCGGGCAGGCCCTCCCAGTGCGCGACGATCGCGTCGACGACGCGGTGCCCGAGGCGCCGGAGCTCCTCGGGCTCGAGCGTCAGCGGCGCTCGAGGTCGAGCGCGCACGAGTTGATGCAGAAGCGCTGGCCGCTGGGGCCCGGGCCGTCGTCGAAGACGTGGCCGAGGTGCCCGCCGCAGCGCGCGCACACGACCTCGGTGCGGACCATGCCGTGGCTCGTGTCGGTGCGCAGCTCGACGTTCTCGGTGTTCTTGGGATCGGTGAAGCTCGGCCACCCCGACCCCGACTCGAACTTCGTGCCGGAGTCGAAGAGCTCGTTGCCGCAGCCGGCGCACGTATAGACGCCGTCGTCCTTGGTGTCGACGAACTTGCCGGCGAACGGCCGCTCCGTCGCCTGCCGGCGCAGCACCTCGTACTGGTCGGGCGCGAGCTGCTCGCGCCACTCCTGCTCGGTCTTCAGGACCTTCTCCATGCCCTTCAGACTATGAGGGCCTTCAAGACCGCTTGCGCTTGAGCACCAGGTTGCGGCGGACGGTCGCGGGCGACGACGCCGTCGCGGGGCCGCCCACGAAGGTTGCCGTCATCCGGACCTTCAGGCGCTTGGCGCGGCGCAGGATGCGCTTGCCCGCCTTCGTCGGCCGGATCACGATCGTGCGCCGCTGGCCCTTGGCTCCCCTGCGCTTGCCGCGCGCGAGGACGACGGCGCCCTTCGCGGCTCTCGCGCCCGGGCCGTGTGCCGGCGTCGTGAGCGTGACGTTCAGCGTGCCGGTCTCGCGGAAGCGGAACGGGCGGCGGAGCGGCCGCGCGTAGCGGCGCGGATCGACCGACCGGATCTGGTTGAGCAGGCCGCGCGCCCACGCGGCGATGGAGTCCTCCAGCTGCTGGATGCGGTCGGCGTAGTCGGCGTAGTCGGCGTAGTCGCCGTAGTCGAAGTAGCCGGGCGGCGGGGGCGGCGGCACGAAACCGGGCGGGAAGACGAAGTCGCCGGGGGGCGGCGGCACCGCTTCGGGCGCGGAGCGCACGGGCCCGATCGCGTTGCTGTCCGCCTGATCGCCGCCGGCGCTGTTCCCGACGGTCACGCGCGCGTAGACGAACTGCGCGTGGTCGTCGGCGACCAGCGTGTACTCGGGTCCGCCGTCGGCGTCCGCGAAGAGGCAGAACGAGTCGTCGCAGCGCAGCCACTCGACCTGGACGCTCGTGGGCGCGGTGCCGGTGAGCGGCGGCATCGACAGGTAGGCCGTGTCGCCGACGCGCGTGGGGCCGGCGTCGACGAACGGGTCGACCGGGAACTCGGGCGCGATCGTCTCGCAGCCGCTCGGGGTGGGGTCGACGTCGTTGTCGGCGTCGAGGCGGTCGGCGCCCTTGCCGCAGGCGAGACTCTCGTCGGGGAAGTCGTCCGCGGCGCGGAGGAAGTCGTCGCCGTCGCCGCCCTGGATGACGCCGCCGTGGGCGGTGATGTCGTCGCCGCCGCCGCGCCCGTCGACGTCGTGGCCGCTCAGAGAGTTGGGCTGATCGTTGCCGGTGACGTCGCCCGTCTCGGCGTGCAGGCCCTCGACGTCAGCGTGGAGGACGTCGTCCTCCCCCGGGTTGCCGTTGTCCGTGCTGGTCCCGGTGTCGGGGAGGACCGCCTGGAGGTCGGGGCTCGCGTTCTCGAAGCGCACGAAGTCGCTATCGGCGCCGCCGAGCGCCTCGTCGGAGCCCTCGCTGATGTAGAGCTGATCGTCGCCGGTGCCGCCGTCGAGGAGGTCGTCGCCGTCGCCGTCGTTCAGCTCGTCGTCGCCGCCCTCACCGTGGACCTCGACGCGCAGCGCGCCCGCGCTGCCGTCCAGGGAGTCGTCGGCGGGCCCGAGGAAGATCTCCGCCTTCGAGTACCCGGTCACCGTGCAGCGGACGTGCGTCGCGTCGACCTGCGAGCAGTCGGCGGAGTCCTCGGTCACCGGAAAGTCGCGGATCTCGACGACGTCGCCGCCGTAGCGGGTGAGGTCGAGATCGCTCGACGCCGCGGTGGCGTCCGCGATGCGCAGCGTGCCGGCCGACGGCGTCGTGACGTGGACCCCGGCGGCGGCCGTGGCCGGAGCGGCGAGGAGGGACAGCGCGCAGAGTGCGACGA
The DNA here is from genome assembly GCA_036388715.1 of Solirubrobacteraceae bacterium. Lineage (GTDB taxonomy): Bacteria > Actinomycetota > Thermoleophilia > Solirubrobacterales > Solirubrobacteraceae > CADCVT01. The sequence goes on from DASVRH010000483.1 coordinate 9,044, forward strand.
GTCGGCGCATGTGGGTCAACCTCGCAGGCGGAATCGGATGGAGTCGCGGACGGTTCGCCCGCCGGAGTGCTTGACGGCGATCGTCAGCCGCAGCGTCGCCCGCCGCACGCGCTTCAGGCGCTTGCGCTGGGCCCGCGTCAGCCGGAGCGTGACGACGCCGGCGCGGTTGGCCTGGAGCCGGAGGCGCTGGCGCGCGAGCTTGACCTTGCGCTTGGCGGCGGCTCGCGCGCCCGCGGCGCCGAACGTCAGCTCCTTGCCCACGGTGACCTCGCACCGCGTCGCGCAGACGACGGCGAGAAGCTTCTCGGTCGCGGCATCGACGGTCATCGACCCGTCGGCGAGCTCGCGGGGAACGAACGCGCGGGCCCCGCCCAGGGACAGGCCGGCGTCGGACGCGCCGGCGCCGAGGCGCCGGGCCGCGAGGTCGCGGGCGGGATCGCCGGCGGGCGGCGGGTCGCCGGCGGGCGGCTCGCCGGGAGGCGGCGGGTTGCCCGGAGGCGGCGGCTCCTCGGTCACGACCGGCGGCGGAGGCGGCTCCTCCGTCGGCTCGCCGCCGCCCGTGCCCGGGCGGACGTGCAGCTCGACGGTCGCCGGGCCCTGAGGCGGAGCCGGAGGCCCGCCGCTGCCGCTGAGGTCCGCGCGGTAGGTGAACGTGTCGGTCCCGCTGAACCCGTCGTCGGGCGTGTAGCGCCACCAGCCGTCGTCGCCCTCGACGATGGACCCGTGGTCGGGCCCGTCGACGATCTCGGGCGGCGGCGTCGGTCCGAACAGGAACGGCGAGCAGCTCAGCCGCAGGCGGCGCATGACCCCCTCGTCGACGTTGGCCGCCAGCGACGTGCAGGCCGTGAACGGGAACGCCTGGGGGCCGACGGTGATCTGGATCGTCGCCACCGCCGAGCTCTCGGTGCCGTCGCTCGCGGTGAAGCGGATCTCGTCGACGCCCGCGAACCCCGCCTCGGAGCGGTAGGTCATCGAGCCGCCGCTGGGCGTGCTGCGCGTGCCGTGCTCAGGCTCTTCGACGATCGTGTAGGTGAGCGGGTCGCCGTCGCCGTCGTAGCAGGCGAACTGCAGCTGGATGGTGATGTTCGTGTCGGCGGGCCCCGACGTCCCGATGGAGGAGCACAGCGGGGTGGCGTTCTCGCCGGCGGGCGCGACCCGCACCCGCTGCGTCACCGTCTCCGAGTCGTCGCGGCCGTCGTTGACCTTGAACGTGAACTCGTCGACGCCGACAAAGCCCGGCGTCGGGGTGTACGTCGCCTTCTCGGTGCCGGGGTCCCAGGCGCCGAGCGTCCCGTGGTCGGGGCCGTCGACCAGCGTGAACGTGAGCGGGTCGTCCGCGCCGTCGTGGCAGCTCAGCGACAGCTCGACCGGGACCGAGCGCGTCACGACGCGTGACTGCGGCGAACAGGCCGGCGCCGTGTTGGCGGCGTCGCTGACGACGATCTGATGGATGACGTCCGTGTGCAGGCCGTTGCCGGTCGCGCGGACCGTGAAGCTGTCCGGGCCCTGGTAGCCGGCGTCAGGCACGTACTTCCACTGCCCGCCGCCGAACGGCTGGAGGTCGCCGTGGTCCGGCTCGTCGGTCACCGTGGGATAGACCGGCACCTCTTCGGATGCGCACCAGTACAAGATGTTCAGGTCCGTGTCGGTGCGGGCCTCGTGGGTGGGCGGCGTCGGGCACTCCGGCGCGCCGGGCGCCACGACGCGGACGAGCACCGTCATCGGGACGGTCTCGCCGTGACCGTCCGAGGCGGTGAAGGTGAACGAGTCCTCGCCGACGTAGCCCTCCTCGGGCTCGTAGACGGCCGTGCCGCCCTGCGGCGTGACCGTGCCGTGCGCCGGCTGCGTCCACTCGAGGCTGACGTCGTCGCGCTCCGTGTCGGGACACGAGGGCCGGATCGTGATCTCGGCGTTGCGCAGCATGCGGTGCGACTCCGGCCGGCAGTCCGGGAGGACGTTGTCGTCATCCCCGACCACCTCGACCTCCTGCGTGACGCTGTCCGTCGCGCGGCCGTCGTCGGCCCGGATGACGTACGAGTCCTCACCGACGAACCCGTCGTCCGCCGTGTAGGTCGAGCCGAGCACGCGGCCGTGATCGGGTTCCGGGTCGACGGTCGTCGTCAGCTGGTCGCCGTCGGCGTCGCTGCACCCGCCCGTCACGAACTGGTTCGCGGCCGTGCGGACGCGGACCGGGCCGAAGGTCGAGCAGACGGGCGGCTCGTTGGCGTCCTCGGCGATGAGGAGCTCGATCGTGAACGGGGCGCCGGCGTCGGCCCCGTTGCGCGAGGGCCGCACGGTCATCTGGTCCGAGCCCTGATAGCCGTCGTCGGGGCGGTAGGCGTTGCCGAACGCGCTCAGCCGATAGGTGCCGTGGTCGGGTGGGTCGACGATGTCGAGGTTGAACATCATCTCGTGATGCGGGCCCGGGGTGTTGTCGCGGCAGTCGAAACGGAGCGTCTTGGTCAGGCCGTTGCGGACGGGGATCGGCGCCGGGGCGTCGCACACCGGGGGCGTCTGGTCGACGCTCGTGACGAGGATCTCCGTCGGGTCACCGGTCAGATCGCCGTCGCTGGCGCGCAGGCTGAAGGAGTCCTCGCCGCGATAGCCGTTCTCCGCGGTGTAGTGCACGCTGAAGTCGCCCTGCGCCAACCGGACCGAACCGTGGGCGGGGAGGTCCGTGACCTCCGGGATCACCGCGTCGCCCTCGTTCGGGTCGTAGCAGGGCTGGCCGAGGCCGGCGAAGCCGTTGACCGCGTCCGCCTCGACGGGGAGGCACTCCGGCGCGAGGTCGTCGTCGGTGACCTGGAGCTGCTGGACGGTCTCCGGCGAGCTCTCCTCGCCGTCGGTCGCGATGAAGCTGAAGTTGTCGATGCCGGTGAAGCCCGCGCCCGGCCGGTAGCGCACGGTCGTCCCCCCGACCACCGTCAAGGTGCCGTGCGCGGGTGGGTCGACGATCTCGACGGCCGGCGGGCGGGGCCCGTCGGGGTCGGCGCAGCGCAGGGGCCACGTCCGTTCGCCGTCGGGCTCGACGGCGGTCGTCGTGCCGAGGCAGTCGGGGGCATCGTTGAAGGCGGCGGCCGAGGCGGGCGCCGCGAGCAGGGTCAGGGAGAGCAGCGCGAGCAGCGCCGCGAGACGGGGAACGGCCATTGCCGCTCCTATCGGCAAATGGAGAGGTGCCGCTTTAGCGCTTTTCAGGCCGCGGCGGTGGCTGCGCCGGCCTCGACCGGCACGGGCGCGTTCGGCAGGAAGGCCGACCCCAGGATGTGGTCGAGCTCGGCCTTCAGCGAGGCGTTGACGCTCACGCGGTAGGACGGGCCGAGCTTCAGCGTGCGGCGCCCGGCGCTGGTCGCCATCTCGAGCACGACGTCGGACTCGCCGGGGAAGTTGCCGAGGATCTCCTTGAGCTCGTCGATCGCGCTGGCGGGCAGCAGCGCGGCGTCGACGCGCAGGCGGAAGGGGATCGGGCCGATCTGCATCTTGGCCACCTCCTCCTTCGCCTTCTCGCACTCCTCATCGGTAGGGCGGAACGGCTCGATCTTCTGGGCGACGACGCACACCTTCTCGGCGTCCTTGCGGTCGACGCGGCCGCGCACCAGCACGACCTCGTCGACGCCCAGCTCGCCCGGGTAGTCGTCGAGCGCGTTGCCGAAGATCAGGACCTCGACCGTGCCCTCGAGGTCGTCGAGGGTGGCGAACATCATCGGGTCGCCCTTCTTGGTCCGGATCTTCTTGGCCTGGGTGATGATCCCGCCGGCGGTCACCCACTCGCCGTCCTTGATCTGGGTGAGCTCGGGCAGCGAGGCGTCGACCTTCACGCGCAGCGCCTCGCGGACCTGCTTGAGCGGATGGGCGGAGATGAAGACGCCGATCGACTCCTTCTCGGCCGCGAGGAGCTCGGGCTGGTCGAACTCCTCCGGCGGGATCGGCGGGCTGCTCGTCGCGAACGCCGGCGTCGAGTCGCCCATGTCGAAGATGCTGCCCTGGCCGATCTGGGCGTCCTGCTGCTGCTTGGAGCCGGCGGCCTGCGCCTGCTCGAGCACGGTGAGCATGCCCTTGCGCGTCGCGCCCGTGGAGCCGAGCGCGCCGCACTTGATCAGCGCCTCGATCGCGCGCTTGTTGACGGCGCGGCAGTCGACGCGGCAGCAGAAGTCCCAGATCGACTCGAACGGGCCGCCCTCCTCGCGGGCGCGCTTGATCGCCTCCACCGCCTGGTAGCCGACGCCCTTCACGGCGTCGAGGCCGAAGCGGATGTGCTGGTCGACGACGACGAACTCGTGGTCGGAGAGGTTGACGTCGGGCGGGAGGATCTCGATCCCCATCTCCTCCGCCTTGGCGACGAAGAACGGGACCTTGTCCTTCGTGTCCATGACGCTCGAGATGAGCGCGGCCATGTACTCCGCGGGGTGGTTGGCCTTCAGCCAGGCGGTGCGGTAGGCGATCAGCGCGTAGCAGGCGGCGTGGGACTTGTTGAACGAGTAGTCGGCCGAGCGCTCGTTCGTGTTCCACAGCTGCTCGATGAGCTGCTCGCCCGTGCCCGACGCGCGGCAGCCGTCGAAGAACGCCGGCTTGAGCTTGGCCATCGCCTCGCGGTTCTTCTTGCCGATCGCCTTGCGCAGGTCGTCCGCGCGCGCCCCGCTGAAGCCGGCGAGCGACTTCGAGATGAGCATCGCCTGCTCCT
>DASVRH010000484.1:0-7052 GCA_036388715.1 Solirubrobacteraceae bacterium
CGTCGAGCCACTGCACGTCGTCGACGACCACGAGCACCGGCTGCTCCTCGGCCGCGACGGCCAAGAGGCTCAGTACCGCGGCGGGCACCGCGAACTGGTCGTGCGGCACCGGCTCGCCGAGCGCGAGCGAGCCGCGCAGCGCGGCGGCCTGGGCCGGCGGGATCCGGTCGAGCAGGTCGAGCAGCGGGCTCAGCAGGTCGAGCAGCCCGGCGAACGGGATGTCGCTCTCGGACTCGTACCCGCGTGCGCGCAGGACGCGGAAGTCGGGCGCCGCCGCGACGGCCTCGTCGAGCAGCGTCGTCTTCCCGATCCCCGCCTCGCCGTGCACGATCAGGACCGTGCTGCGCCCGTCGCGGGCGGCCTCGAGCACGGCCTCGAGCTCACTGCGTTCGCGGGTCCGTCCGACGAGCACGCCCCCACAGTACAAAAGGTCTGACACGTGATGACCGCCAGTCACGCGCGCGCCCTTCTAACCTCCAGGGGTGACCACCTTCGCCGACCTCGGCCTGACTCCGCAGACGCTCGAGGCCCTCCACGACGTCGGGTACGAACGGCCCAGCCCCATCCAGGAGCAGGCCATCCCCCCGATGCTCGAGGGTCGCGACGTCATCGGCCAGGCCCAGACCGGGTCCGGCAAGACGGCGGCCTTCGGGCTGCCGATGATCGAGTACGTCGATCCCGAGGTGAACGAGGTGCAGGCCCTCGTGCTCACCCCGACGCGCGAGCTGTGCATCCAGGTCACGCAGGCGCTGCGGGCCTACGGGCAGCGTCGCGGCGTCGACGTCGTCGCGACGTTCGGCGGCGCCCCGATCCGCACCCAGCAGGCCCAGCTGCGCGACGGAGGCCACATCGTCGTCGGCACCGTCGGCCGCGTCATGGACCTCATGGGCCGGGCGTCGCTCATGCTCCACTCGTGCCGCTTCGTCGTCCTCGACGAGGCCGACGAGATGCTCGACCTCGGCTTCCTCGAGGACGTCGAGAAGATCCTCGCCGCGACGCCCAACAGCCGCCAGACCGCGCTCTTCAGCGCGACGATGCCGCCGCCGATCCGCAAGCTGGCCGACCGCTACCTCTACGACCCCGAGCACATCAAGGTGCAGGCGGCGACGCTCACGGTCGAGTCCGTCGAGCAGTTCCAGCTCGAGGTCAAGACGCAGGACAAGGCCGACAAGCTCGTCGAGGTCCTCAAGGCCGAGCGGCCCGACCAGGCGATCGTCTTCGTGCGCACCAAGATCCGCACCGACCAGCTCTACCGCAAGCTGCGCGACCGCGGGCTGAACGTCAAGGCGCTGCACGGCGACATGTCGCAGGGCTCGCGCGACGGCGTGATGCTCTCGTTCAAGGGCGGGCGCGTGCCGATCCTCGTCGCCACCGACGTCGCCGCGCGCGGGCTCGACATCTCGACCGTCACCCACGTCGTCAACTTCGACGTCCCGACCTCGCCCGACGTGTACGTCCACCGCATCGGCCGCACCGGCCGCGTCGGGCGCTCGGGCCGCGCGATCACCTTCGTCGAGCCGCGCCAGAAGCGCGAGCTCGAGGCGATCGAGAAGCACATCGGGATCGGGATCTCGCCGTGGATCGAGGGGGCCAAGGTCGCCCCGGTGCCCGTCGAGGAGCGCCCGCGCCGCCACACCAAGCCGCACCAGGCCCAGGAGGACAACGGCCAGAAGTTCGTCACGCTCATCGCCGCCAGCGGCCGGGCGGACGGCATCGAGGTGGCCGATCTCGTCCACACGGTGACCGGGGCAACCGGGCTCGACGGCGAGGCCGTACGCGACGTCAGGGTGCTCGAGCGGTTCTCGCTGCTGGACGTCCCGGAGCGCGAGGTGGACCGGATCGTCAGCGAGCTGCGCGGAAGACGTTTGGAAGTCGAGCCCGCGCGCAACTAGCCTGTGCGACCCGCGTTCTTCGGAGAGACCATGGCCGGCACGCTCGACAACAACCAGACGGAGGAGGCCCTCGCCGCCCACACGGCGGTCGACGGGTCCGCGACGGCGACCAACGGCGCGTCGCCGGCGGAGGCCCCCGCGCCCCCGCTCGCGCCGCCCGAGACCCTTCCCTCCGCGCCCGACGACGCCTCGCGCCTGTGCGTCAACTGCGCGGCGCTGCTCGAGGAGGGCCAGGACTGGTGCCTCGAGTGCGGCACCGCGCAGCCCGGGCGGATCGGCTCGAAGCCCGGCTGGCGCCCCGCGCTGACCGTCGTCCTCCTGACCGCCGTCCTCGCCGCCGGCGCCGTCGCCGCGGCCTACGCCGCGCTCTCCAGCGACGCCGAGCGCCAGGCCAACGCCGCCGCGCCCCCGTCGGCCCAGCCGATCGTGCCGCCCGCGCCGGTGCAGTCGGTCCCGCCCCCGGCCGAGGAGACGCCCGAGGTCAAGGCGCCCGAGAGCAAGGTCGACACGCCCAAGCCTTCGCCCGCGCCGCAGAGCGACGCGCCCGACCCGGCGCCCGCCCCCGCTCCCGCCCCGAGCACCCCGGCCCCGGCCGGCGACACCGGTGGCGACGACGCGACCGAGGACGAGGGCACCGGCGACGACGCGGGCGCCGACGTCAAGCCCGAGCCGAAGATCGTGGCGCTGAGCCCCGACGCGGCGTCGACCTACGACCCGTTCGACCGCGCCGGCGGCCTGACCGGCGATCCGGCCGACGCCATCGACGGCCGCGCCCGCACGAAGTGGGAGGCCCCGGTCGGCGGGGACGGCTTCGTGAACATCGGCCTGCTCGTCAGCCTCGAGCAGGCGGAGGCCTTCGAGAAGGTCCGCCTCCAGGCGGGCACGCCCGGCTTCACGGTCGAGCTCTACGGCTCCAAGCGCGGCACCGCGCCCGAGGGCGACCCGGCGCAGACCACCGCCTGGGAGAAGCTCGACACCACGCGCGACTTCGGCACCGACGAGAAGCTGGACGTCGGCAAGGGGAAGTGGCGGTACGTGCTGCTCTGGTTCACCGAGCAGCCCGCCGACACGAAGGTGATGATCCCCGAAGTCAGCCTGCTGAAGTAGGGGCCATGCCGACCACCGCCACCATGCGCACCAACCTCGGTGCGATCCAGATCGAGCTGTTCGACGAGGACGCTCCCCAGACCGTCAACAACTTCAAGAAGCTCGCCGGTGACGGCTTCTACGACGGCGTGATCTTCCACCGCGTCATCCGCGACTTCATGATCCAGGGCGGCGACCCGACGGGGACGGGCACCGGCGGCCCCGGCTACTCGTTCGACGACGAGATCAACGACCACAAGATCGTCCGCGGCGCGCTCGCGATGGCGAACGCGGGGCCGAACACGAACGGCTCGCAGTTCTTCATCGTCACGACCCCGGAGGCGCCGTGGCTCGACGGCAAGCACACCGTCTTCGGCCGCGTCGTCGAGGGGATGGACGTCGTCGACAAGATCGAGGGCGCCGAGACGGGCCCGGGCGACAAGCCCAAGGACGACGTCGTCATCGAGGGCGTCGACCTCGAGATCTAGGCCGCGGCGGTAGCCTCTCCTCTACAGATTTCCGAGAGGGGAGCAGGTCACATGGCAGGCGTCGAGGAGCGCGTCGCTCCGCAGAGCACGAACGGAGCCGCAGCCGGCGAGGACGAGATCGTCGTCACCAACCCGGCCACCGGGCGCGAGATCGCCCGGGTCCCGAGCCTGTCGGCCGAGCAGGTCAGCGAGCTGGCGCGCAAGGCGCGCGCCGCCCAGCCCGGGTGGGAGGCTCTCGGGTTCGAGGGCCGCGCCCGGATCATGCTGCGCGCCCAGAAGTGGGTGCTCGACAACCGCGAGCGCGTCATCCAGACGATCGTCTCCGAGACGGGCAAGACCTACGAGGACGCCCAGCTCGCCGAGATCTCCTACGCCGCCGCCGGCTTCGGCTTCTGGGCCAAGAACGCGGGCGAGTACCTGGCCGACGAGAAGATCAAGGCCTCGACGCCGCTCGTCGCCGGCCGCAAGCTCTACCGCCGCTTCGCCCCGCTCGGGCTCATCGGCGTGATCGGGCCGTGGAACTATCCGCTGACGAACTCCTTCGGCGACTGCATCCCGGCGCTGATGGCCGGCAACGTGGTGATCCTCAAGCCGTCCGAGGAGACGCCGCTGACGTCGATGCTCATGGCCGAGGCGATGCGCGAGTGCGGCCTGCCCGCCGACGTGCTGCAGATCGCGACCGGCCGCGGCGAGACCGGCTCCGCGCTGGTCGACGAGGCCGACATGGTCATGTTCACCGGCTCCACCGCGACCGGCAAGAAGGTCATGGCCAAGGCGGCCGAGACGCTGACGCCGGTGTCGCTCGAGCTGGGCGGCAAGGACCCGATGATCATCCTGTCCGACGCCGACGTCGAGCGGGCCGCGAACGCCGCGCTCTACTACTCGATGCAGAACTCGGGCCAGACGTGCATCTCGACCGAGCGCGTCTACGTCGAGGCGCCGGTCTACGACGAGTTCGTCGCGAAGATCACCGAGAAGGCGCGCGACCTGCGCCAGGGCGATCCCTCCGGGGGGCCGGGCAGCGTCGAGGTCGGCGCGATCACCTTCCCCAAGCAGATGGAGATCATCGAGGACCACGTCAAGGACGCGGTCGACAAGGGCGCGAAGATCGTCGTCGGCGGCCACCGCCGCCCGGGCGACGGCCAGTTCTTCGAGCCCACCGTCATGGTCGACGTCGACCACACGATGAAGGCGATGACCGAGGAGACCGTCGGGCCGACCCTGCCGATCATGAAGGTCGCCGACGCCGAGGAGGCGATCCGGCTGGCCAACGACTCGCCGTACGGCCTCGCCGCGTCGGTGTTCGGCAAGGACATCTCGCGCGCCGAGCAGGTCGCCCGGCGCCTCGAGGCGGGCGCGGTCGTGGTCAACGACGCGATGCTCAACTACTCCGTGATGGAGCTGCCGATGGGCGGCTGGAAGGCCAGCGGCCTCGGCTCGCGCCACGGGGCCGGCGGCATCCGCAAGTACTGCGCCGAGCAGGCGATCATGCTCACGCGGTTCGCGCCCAAGAAGGACCTCCACATGTTCCCGTACAAGGCGGGGCGCACGAAGCTGCTCGGGAAGGTGTTCGGGCTGCTCTACGGGCGCGGCAAGCGGGACTAGGCACCGCTGCTCGCCATAGCGCTGGCCCTGGCCTCGTCGCTGTGCTGGGGCGTCGCGGACTTCGCCGGCGGCTTCTTCAGCCGCCGGCTTCCCGCCGCCGTCGTGCTGCTCTGCCAGCAGGTCGCGGGCGGGCTGATCTGCGCGGCCGTGATCGTCGCCACCGCGGAGGCGCTGCCGGAGGGGCGGACCGTCTGGATCTCGCTGCTCGCCGGCAGCGCGGGGGGGATCGCGCTCGGCGCGTTCTACCGCGCGCTGGCGCTCGGGACGATGAGCGTCGTCGCCCCGATCTCGGCGAGCGGCGTGGTCGTGCCGGTCATCGTCGGCGTCGCGAGCGGCGACCGGCCGACGGCGCTCCAGGCGGCGGCGATCCCGGTGATCTTCGCCGGCGTCATCCTGGCCAGCCGCGAGGCGCACGAGGACGGCGATCGCGCCGCCGCGTCGCGCACGAGCATCCTCCTCGCGCTCGGCGCCGCGCTCGCCTTCGGCGTCTACTTCTCGCTCACCGACACGGTGGCCGACGACTCGGTGCTGTGGCTCCTGCTGCTCGGCCGCGTCGCCGCGGTCGCGCTGCTCGTGGGCCTGCTCGTCGCCCGCCCGCCCGCCATGCGCCCGAAGCGGCCCGATCTGGTCGCGCTGGCCGGCATCGGCGCGCTCGACCTCCTCGCCACCGGCCTCTACGCGTGGGCCACGACCGAGGGCCTGCTCTCGATCGTCGCCGTCGTCGGCGCGCTGTACCCGATCGCGACGGTCCTGCTCGCGCGCGCCGTCCTGGGCGAGCGGCTGCGCCGCGAGCAGCAGGCCGGCGTGGCGCTGGCCTTCGCCGGCGTCGCCGCCGTGGCGGCGGGCTAGAGGCCGAGCCGCTCGCGCGCCGCGCGCACCGCGGCCGTGCGGTTCGGGACGCCGAGCTTCTCGTAGACGCGCGTGAGCTGCTTGGCGACGGTGAGCGGGCTCGAGCCGAGCGCCGTCGCGATGGCGGCGTTCGTCTCGCCCAGCGCGACGCGCGCCAGAACCTCGGCCTCGCGGCGCGTCAGCCCCAGCTCGCGCAGCGCCGGGACGGTCAGCTCGCCGCTCGTGTGCTCGCGCCGCGTGACGCGGCGGCGCGCCTGCACGAGGAAGGGCCGCAGCGCGTCGAGGACCTCGTGGTCGCGGGCGGAGAACCCGCGCCTGCGGCGGTTGACGGCGAAGCCGATCGCGACGTCGGGCGGGCCCATCGAGACCGCGAGCTGATCGCGGCCGTCGCAGTAGGAGAGGACCTCGCGGTAGAACTCGGAGCCCTCGAACGCCCGCCGCGACATCAGGTCGGAGATCGCGATGGTCTTGCCGCTCCCGGTGGCGAGGAAGTGCAGGACGAGCGGGTGCTCGTCGCGCAGGCGCCCGACCGCGTCCCACCACGGGAGCCCGGCGGGGTAGTGGTCCATCATCACGAGCGCCGGCGAGCCGTCGGCCGGGACCTCGTTGTAGGCGCACACGTCGCCCTCGACGAGCCGCGGGCACAGCGCGAGCGCCGCCTCCCGGAACGCCGGAAGGTCCTCGGCCTCGCCGAGCGACCACGCGACCTCGAGCACGGCCCGCAGGTCGCTCGTCCGCAGCGCCGACATGCGGCAATCCCTACCAGGGACGTGGCATCCGGCGCAAGCGGCCGATCAGGTGGGGATCCCGGCAGCAAGGAGGCGCGTCGCCGTCTCGCTGGTGAGCCGCTCGTGCGCGGCGCGCGTCATCCCGCGCACGTCCTCGAGCTGGTACGGCCGGCGCGGCGGGTGCGCGTCGGTCGCGACGACGTCGATCATGCCGCGTTCGAGCAGGTGCTTGGCCGCGCGCCAGCGCGGCTCGGCCTCGCGCCCGCTGAGCGGGCCGACGTTGGCCGCGACCAGCGCGCCGCGCCGGATGATCGGATCGAGGCGGGCCAGGCCCTCCTCGAGGATCGCGCGGCTGCGCTCGGGATGGGCGAGGACGAGGCCGAACCCGCGGCGGCGCAGCTCCT
>DASVRH010000485.1:0-8000 GCA_036388715.1 Solirubrobacteraceae bacterium
GGCGATCCTTGCCCTGAGCGCGTTCAGCGGTCCGGTGGTCGCGTGCGACGTGCCGAGCGGCGTCGACGCCTCGACGGGCGCGGTCGACGACGTCGCGGTCGAGGCGGTGGCCACCGCGACGTTCCACCGCGCGAAGCCCGGCCTGTGGATCGCACCCGGCAAGCAGCACGCCGGCGACGTCCGCGTCGCCGAGATCGGGATCCCGGCGGGGGAGCCGGTCGCGCCGGAGACGGGCCTGATCGAGGACGCGCTGCTCGATCTCGTCCCGCGCCGCGAAGCCGACTCGACGAAGTTCTCCAGCGGCCACGTCCTCGTCGTCGGCGGGTCGACGGGGCTGACGGGCGCCCCGTGCATGGCCGCGGAGGCCGCGATGCGCGCGGGGGCGGGCTACGTGACCTGCTGCGTCCCGGCGTCGCTGAACCTCGTGTTCGAGACGCGGCTGCTCGAGGTGATGACGATCCCGCTCCCCGACGACGGCGGCGCGCTGACCCCGGACGGGCTCGACCGCGTGCTCGAGGAGGCGGAGAAGCGCGGCGGGGCGCTGGTGATCGGGCCGGGGTTCGGCAAGGCCGACGGATCGTTCGCGCTGGCGCGCGAGCTGGCGGCGCGGGCGGAGGTTCCGGTCGTGATCGACGCCGACGGGCTCAACGCGCACGCCGAGCGCCTGGAGGACCTGGCGGAGAGGGAGGCGGCGACCGTCCTCACACCGCACGGGGGCGAGCTGGCGCGGCTGCTGGACGTGGAGGGCGACGCGGTGAAGGCGCGGCGGCTGGAGAGCGCGCGCGAGGCGGCGCGGCGCGCGGACGCGATCGTCGTGCTGAAGGGCGACGACACGCTCGTCGCCGAGCCGGGCGGGCGCGTGGCGATCTCGCCGGGCGGCGTGCCCGCGCTGGCCACGGCGGGGACCGGAGACGTGCTCGGCGGCGTGATCGCCGCGCTGCTGGCCAAGGGCCTCGACCCGTTCGCCGCCGCGTGCGCGGGCGTCCTCTCGCACCTGCACGCCGGCGCGGCCGCCGCGCGGCGCCGCAGCGCGGAGGCGGTCATCGCGAGCGACGTCATCGAGGCGCTCGGCCGCCCTCGATAGGGTCCCCGACCGAGATGGCCGCCGTCCGCGACATCATGGACACGCGCATCCCCACCGTGCGCCCCGAGGACAGCATCGAGACCGTCGTCCACCTGATGGCCGACCAGGAGCTGCCCGCCGTCCCCGTGCTCAACGAGGGCGGGCGCTGCATCGGCATCGTCACCGAGAGCGATCTCGTCATCGGCGACGAGGAGCGCGACCTGCGCCTCCCCCACATGATCAGCCTGTTCGGCGGCGTCGTCTTCCTCGAGCCGCTGAGCCGCTTCGAGGAGCGCCTGCGCAAGGCCGCCGCCGCCTCGGTCGCCGACATGATGACCGCCGAGCCGGTGACGGTCGAGGCCGACGACGAGGTCCGCACCGCGGCGCAGCTGATGACCGAGCACAAGCACAACCGCCTGCCGGTGGTCGAGCACGGCCGCTACGTCGGGCTCGTCTCGCGCGCGGAAGTGCTCGAGAACCTCGCGAATCTCTGATGCCCCTGCGTGCGCTGGCGCGCGTGAACCTCGCCGCGATCGAGCGCAACTGCCGCGTGCTCGACGCCGCCGCCGGCGACGCGCAGCTGTGCGCCGTGGTCAAGGGCGACGGCTACGGGCACGGCGCCGTCCTCTGCGCGGTGGCCGCGCTGGGTGGGGGAGCGCGGTGGCTGGCCGTCGCCACCGCGAACGAGGCGATGGACCTGCGGATGGCGGGGATCGAGGCGCGGCTGCTGATCCTCGGCGCGGTCTCGCCGGAGGAGCTGGGCGTGGCGCTCGCCGCCGACGCCGACCTGGTCGTGTGGAGCGAGGAGTTCGCGGCGGCCGCGAGCGACGCGCGGCTGCACGTCAAGCTCGACACCGGGATGGGCCGCCTCGGCACGCGGGACGCGGAACTGGCGACGCGGCTCGCGCAGGGCGCGAACGTCGTGGGCCTGATGACGCACTTCGCGACGGCGGACGAGCGCGGCGACGCGTTCCTCGGCGAGCAGCTCGAGCGGTTCGAGGCGTGGGCGGCGCCGCTGAAGGCCGAGCGCCCGGAGCTGATCCTGCACGCCGCCAACAGCGCGGCCACGCTGCGCGAGCCGCGCGCGCACCTCGACCTCGTCCGCTGCGGGATCGCCGTCTACGGCCTCGACCCCTTCCACGAGGATCCCGCCGCCCACGGCCTGGAGCCGGCGCTGTCGCTCGAGTCCTACGCGGCGGCGGTGAAGGCGTGCGCGCCGGGGGAGAGCGCGGGCTACGGGCGGAAGTTCGTCGCGGCCGAGCCCACGACGCTCGCCACGCTGCCGATCGGCTACGCCGACGGCGTCCGCCGCGGGCTGACCAACAACGCCGACGTGCTGCTCGGCGGCGCGCGGCGCCCGCTCGTCGGCACGGTGAGCATGGACAACGTGACGGTCGAGGTGCCGGCCGGCGAGGTGGAGGTGGGCGACCCCGCCGTGCTCATCGGCGAACAGGGCGGCGAGCGGATCCTGGCCGAGGAGGTCGCCCGGCGGCTCGACACCATCAACTACGAAGTGACGTGCGGGATCAGCCAGCGGGTGATGCGCGAGTACCACCGGGACGGCGAGCTGAGTGAGCGGTGATCCCCTCCACCTCGTCCGGGAGGCCCTGAGGGGAGAGCGCGCCTGGCTCGTCGGCGGCGCCCTGCGCGACCGCCTGCTGGGCCGCCGCCTCGACGACCTCGACCTGGCCGTCGAGGGCGACGTCCGCGCCATGGCGAACGGCCTGGCGAAGGCGGTCCGCGGGCCCACCTTCGCGCTGTCCGACGCGTTCGGCGGCTGGCGCGTCATCGGGCCCGACCGGTCGTGGCACGCCGACCTGCTGCCGCTGCGCGGCGGCTCGCTGGAGGCCGACCTCGCCCTGCGCGACTTCACGATCAACGCGATGGCCGAGCCGCTCGACGGCGGCGCGGTCGTCGACCCGTTCGGCGGCGAGGCCGACCTCGCCGCGCGGCGGCTGCGCGTCGTCGGCCCGAGCGCGCTCGAGGACGACCCGCTGCGCGTCATGCGCCTCGCGCGCCTGGCCTGCGAGCTCGTGCTCGACGTCGACGACGAGGCGCTGGCGTCGGCGCGCGCGAACGCGCCGCTGCTCGAGCGCGTCTCGCCCGAGCGCGTCTGGGCGGAGCTGAAGCGCGTCGTCCTGGCCGACCGCGCGCTCGACGGCCTGGCCTTGCTCGACACGCTGGGCGCGCTCGACGTCGTCCTCCCCGAGCTGACGGCGCTGCGCGGCGTCGAGCAGACCGTCTACCACCACCGCGACGCGTACGGCCACACGCTCGAGGTGCTGGAGCGGACGATCGCGCTGGAGCGCGACCCGATGATCGCCGCGCCGGACGCGCGCATCCCCGCCCTGCTCGCCGAGCCGCTGGCCGACGAGCTGACGCGCGCCGGCGGCCTGCGCTTCGCCGCGCTGCTGCACGACGTCGGCAAGGCGCGCACGCAGACGCCCGTGCCGAAGGGCGGCTACGGCTTCCCCGGCCACGACTCGCTCGGGGCCGAGATGGTGCGCGCGATCCTCGGGCGGCTGCGCGCGTCGGAGCGGCTGCGCTCCTACGTCGCGGGCATCACCCGCCACCACCTGCTCCCCGGGTTCCTCGTGCACGCGCGCCCACTCGACCGGCGGGCGGTCTACGGCTACCTGAAGACGGCGGACGTCGTCGCGGCCGACACGGTCCTGCTCTCCGTCGCCGACCGCCTCGCCACGCGCGGGCGCAAGCACGACGAGGCGATCGCCAGCCACCTCGAGCTGGTCGGGGAGCTGCTCGGCCCGGCGCTCGACTGGCACGAGCACGGGCCGCCGTCGCCGCTGGTGCGCGGCGACGAGCTCGCCGCGGAGGTGGGGATCGAGCCGGGCCCGGAGCTGGGGCGGCTGCTCGCCGCGCTCAGCGAGGCGCAGTACGCGGGGGAGGTGACGACGCGCGAGGAGGCGCTGCGCTTCGCGCGATCCTCCTCACCGCCGCCTCGGTGACGTTCGCGGCGGCCTCGACGGTGTCCCAGTCGAGGTTGTCGGCGAGGTCGGTCATCTGGTGGTAGTTCGTCGGGAGCTTGAACTCGTCGAACGAGGCGATCGTCGCGGTCCGGTAGCCCTTGCGCAGCGCGACGAGCGAGTCGCTGCCGAACGACAGCCAGTGCTCGCGGATGATCGGCACCCCGATCTCCTCGGCCGCGCCCGCGATGTCGTCCTTCAGGCGCTCGTCGTAGGGGCGCGCGACCAGCATGCCCTCGCCCTCGAGCAGGATGAGGCGCGGCGAGCCCACGGTGTCGAGGACGATGAAGTCCGTGCGGTCCTTCGGCAGCTCGTGCGCGTGCGTCTTCACGAAGCCCGTCATGCCCTCCTCGAAGGACTCCTCCGAGCCGGTCGCGACGAGCAGGACGCGCACGCCCTCGACGGGATCCTCGACGAGCGAGCGGCCGGCCTCGAGCATGGCCGCGACGGCGCTGAGATTGTCGTTGGCGCCGGGCACGACCGGGCTGCGGCCGATGTCGGCGAACGACAGCGCGCTCAGCCCGCTGGCCACGGCGCCCGCGCGGCGGACCTTCTCCAGCCCGAGCAGCGAACCGACACCGACGAGCACCGGCCCGGCGATGACGCTCCACATCAGGCCCGGCCACTTGCGCCCCTTCTCGAGCAGGTCGGGGAACGTGCGCCCGTACCAGCGCACGAGCCGGAAGTCGAAGGCCTGGCCGGTGTGGGCGGCGTCGTGGTGGGTGACGATGGCGACCGTGCGCTCGGCGTCGGGATCGCCGGCGACGGCGTAGACGTTCCAGGTGGTGCGCTTCGGCAGCAGCTTGCGCGTCCACTCCCGCCACAGGCCGAGCTCGTCCCAGATCCCGAACGACGCGATCGCCCCGATCAGCGTCCCGAGCACGCGGCGGCCGAGCAGACCCGCCACCGCGGCGGCGCCGGTGAAGATGCCGAGCGGCCACCAGTAGCCGCCGTGCGCGGGCTCCTCCTCGATCTTCGGCTGGAGGCCCATCTCGCGCATGTGCGCGGCGATCCACTCGGCCGACCTCCGCTCGCCCTCTGACGCGGAACCGCGTTCCCACGACTCCAGTGTGCGAACGATGTGCTCCAAATCTGTGCGGCGGGCGGGCATCGCGAGCGCGGGAGGGTACTCTCCGACCCCATGCCCGCGGACCCCGACTGCCTCTTCTGCAAGATCGTCTCCGGCGACCTCCCGGCCACCGTGGTCGACCAGGACGAGCGGACGATCAGCTTCATGGACATCAACCCGGCCACGAGGGGTCACGCGCTGGTCATCCCGCGCGACCACGCGAGCGACCTGATGGCGATCTCCGCCGAGGACCTTGCCGCCTGCACTGCCGCGGCGCAGCGGCTGGCCAAGCGGATCAAGGACCGGCTCGGCGCCGACGGGATCAACCTCCTGAACTCCTGCGGCCCGGCCGCGTGGCAGACGGTGTTCCACTTCCACGTTCACGTCGTCCCGCGCTACGACGACGACCCGCTCGAGCTGCCGTGGACGCCGAAGCCCGGCGACGAAGAGGAGATCAAGGCCGCGGCCGCGGAGCTCTCCGCGTGAGCGGCCTCGGGCCGTGGAGGCTCGAGCAGGACGGCCCGCTCGGCGTCCTGACGATCGACAAGCCGCCGCTCAATCTCTTCGACGACGAGGTCTTCGACGGCGTCCTCGCCGCGCTCGACGCCATCCGCGCCGACCCGCCGCGCGGCCTGCTGATCCGCGCCGAGGGCAAGGTGTGGACCGGCGGGGTCGACGTGAACATGTTCGCCAAGCTCGACCCTGAGTCGGGCGCGGAGGTCTGGCGCCGCGGCTTCGAGCTGATCCAGGGCGTCGAGGACCTGCCGTTCCCCGTCGTCTTCGCGGCGCATGGCCTGACGCTCACCTGGGGCCTCGAGCTGGCGCTGGCCTGCGACATGGTCGTCGCGGCCGAGGGCGCGCAGTTCGGCCTGGTCGAGATCGTCGTCGGCCTCACGCCGTCGATGGGCGGGCCGCAGCGGCTGGCCGAGAAGGCGGGGCCCAGCCGCGCGAAGGACTTCGTCATGAGCGGCCAGCTCTTCGACGCGGCGACGATGAAGGAGTGGGGCGTCGTCACGCGCGTCTGGCCCGACGAGGAGTTCGCCGAGAAGGCGCACAAGTTCGCGCTGCGCCTCGCCAACGGGCCGACGGTCGCGCACGCCGCGACGAAGCGGATCGTCGCGACGCAGAAGGAGGAGGGCGCCCGCGCGGCCGACGCGATCGTCCCCGAGCTGGCCGGCAGCCTCTTCGGCACCGAGGACCTCCAGAACGCCGTGGCCTCCTTCCTCGAGAAGGGGCCGGGGCACGCGACGTACTCCGGGCGCTAGCCCTCGAGACGCCGCATCCCGCGCAGCGCGAAGCCGCCCAGGACGAAGATCAGCACGCTCAGCGCCAGGCCGGCGTGCCACGTCTCGGTCCAGCGCACGTCGAGGATGAACCCCTGGCGCACCCCCTCGAGGATGTAGCGCGTCGGGTTGACGTCGGCGATCGTGCGCAGCCAACCGGCGAGCAGCGGCTCGGGGGCGTAGGCGGTGCTGAACAGCACCGACGCGAAGACGACGACCTGCATCAGCGGGGCGGCCTGCTGTGTGCGGAAGCGCAGCGCCATGAGCACGCCCCAGCACGCCGCGGTCGCGGCGAAGCCCATGACGAGGACGTAGATGATCAGCAGCCCGTCGAGCCCCGGCCAGTTCGCGCCGATGGCCAGGCCGATCAGGAACACGAACGTCGAGGGCAGCAGCGCGCGCAGCGACGCGGAGCCGACGATCCCGGCAAGCAGCACCGACCGCGGGGCCGGCCCGAGCAGCAGGCGGTCGAACCAGCCCTGCTCGATGTCGCGGGCCAGGTTGACGCCGGTGGCGGCGCCGCTGAACCCGGCGGACTGGAGGAGGCTCACGGCGATGATCCAGTCGGTGAAGTCGAGCTCGCCGTAGGCGCTCGCCGCGCGGCCGAAGACACCGTTGATGCCGATGAGGAAGATCGCCGGGGCGAGGATGCCCGGGATCGCGGCGGCGGGGACGCGGATGATCTCGTTGAGCGCCTTGAAGGCGAGCACCCGGATGATGCGGAGGTTCATCGCGAGCGTCATTCGTCACGCAGCCTCGTCCGCAGGGCCAGGATCGACGCTCCGACGGCCAGCAGCGTGACGCCCGCCGCCGCGGCGAACCCCTCGAGCGCGGTCGTCGCGTCGATGCCGTCGATGACGGGGTTGCGCATCCCCTCCGCGATGTAGCTGAGCGGGTTGTACTCGGCCACCCAGCTGGCGGGCGGCTCGAGCAGCCCGATCGGGAAGAACGCGGAGCTGACGAAGAGGACGACGAAGACGAGCGGGAAGATGCTCTGGACGATCGACGGGTCCTTGGCGGCGAGCGCGATCCCCTGGCCGATCGCCCCGAACCCGACGCCGGCCAGCGTCCCGATCCCGAGGATCACGAGGAAGCCCGCCACGCCGCCGTCGATCTCCGCGCCGAAGATCAGCCCGAGCGCGATGAACCACAGCACCTGGAGCGCGGAGAGCACCGCGTTGGCCGCGAGGCGCCCGAGGACGATCGCGACGCGGGGGATGGGCGCCGCGACGAGGCGGTCGAAGAAGCCGAGCTGGATCTCGAGCCCGACCGCGATCCCCGCTCCGATGCCGCCGATGAGCAGCGACTGGGTGATCGCCGCGGCGAGCTGGAAGTCGAGCATCCCGTCGCCGCCGCCCTCGAAGCCCGGCAGGCGCGTCGCGTGCTCCAGGCCGCCGACGTTCACGGCGAGGAACATCGTCGGGAAGATCACGAGCGGCGCGAGGAACTGCGGCCGGCGGAACGAGTTGCGCAGCGCGCGGCGCGCGAGCGCCAGCGACGTCGTCGCGATCACGAGGCGGCGGCGGGCGCCGGCTCGTCGGGCGCCTCGGCGGCCGGCGCGGCGTCCTGCTCTGCGCCCTCGAGGTGGCGCCCGGTCTTCT
>DASVRH010000486.1:0-10351 GCA_036388715.1 Solirubrobacteraceae bacterium
CGCGGCGCTGGCCTCGCCGGACGACACCCCGGAAGACCTGGTCGCGCGCGTCGACCGGCGCGCGGCCGAGCTGCGCGCGGCGCCGCTCCCGCTCCTCGATCCCGACCCGGCGGGGACCACGAGGGTCGCCTCGACGATGCCGCCCGAGCACTACGAGGCGGCGGTCGCGCGGGCGGTCGAGCGCATCCGCGGCGGGGAGTTCGAGAAGATCGTCCTGGCCCGCGAGGTCGAGGTGCACGCGCCCGCGCCGCACGACGCCGCCGCGGTCTTCGCCGTCCTGCGCGAGGCGTTCCCGTCGTGCTTCGTCTTCTGCGCGGGGCGCGGCGACGCGGCGTTCGTCGCCGCCTCGCCCGAGCTGCTCGTGCGCCGCGAGGGGCTGCGGGCGTCGTCGCTGGCGCTGGCGGGCTCGACGCGCCGCAGCGCCGACCCCGCCGTCGACGACCACCTCGGCGAGCAGCTCATGCAGTCGCCGAAGGACCGCTCCGAGCAGCGGATCGTCTCCGAGCGCATCCTGCGCACGCTGGCGCCGCACGCGGTGTGGACCACCGCGGCGCCCGAGCCGGTCCTCGTCAAGGTCGTGAACATCCAGCACCTCGGCACGCCGATCCGCGCGCAGCTGGCGACGCCGGTGCCCGCGGTCGAGCTGGCGGGGATGCTGCACCCGACGCCGGCCGTGGGCGGCGAGCCGCTCGACGTCGCGGCGCCGCTCATCCCGGCGCTGGAGGGTCTCGACCGCGGCTGGTACGCCGGGCCGGTGGGGTGGACGGACGCGAACGAGGACGGCGAGTTCTGCGTCGCGCTGCGCTGCGCGCTGCTGCGCGGCCGGCTCGCGCGCTGCTACGCGGGGGTGGGCGTCGTCGCCGACTCCGATCCGGCCGCCGAGCTGGCGGAGACCGAGATCAAGCTGGCTGCGCTGCTGCCGGTCCTGGCGAGCTAGCGGGCTCGGGCAGGAACCGGTCGACCAGGGCGAGCGCCGGGCGGCCCTCGAAGAGCGGCCGCACGTCGGGGCGATAGAGGATCAGCGCGAGCGAGGGCGCGATCATCAAGTCGGCGGCGTTCGGCTGCTCGCCCCCGATCACCCCCTGCTCGATCCAGGCGTCGATGCGGTCGAGCATGGCGCGCAGGTCGTCGAGCAGCTCGTCGTCCTCGCGGCGCTTGACGGCGAAGACGCGGGTCAGGATCCGCGGGATGATCAGGCGACGCACGCGCTCGCTGCGGTAGAGCAGGTAGCCCATGCGCCCGTCGCCGACGTCGCGGCTGAACCGCTCGGGGTCGCGGGCGGCGGAGATGCCGAGGATGCGGCGCGCCTGCATCTGGAGATGCTCGTTCGCCCATGCCTCGGCCTCCTCGACCGCGGCGCGCTGCGCCGGGTCGGCGGGGAGCAGCGGCGGGTCGGGATGCCGCTCGTCGAGAAACCGGGCGATCCCGCGGTTCGTCGAGATCCGGCGGCCGTCGGCCTTCAGGCCGGGCACGGTGCCGAGCCGGTCGCCGAGGCGGATGCCCAGCGTGCGGTGCCTCCCGGCGATGCGCGTCTCGCCGCCCGCGTCGAAGCCGTGCAGGCGCGACATGACGGGGTGCGTGAGCGTGACGAACTCGACGACGCGATACGGCAGGCCCTTGTGCTCGAGCATGAGGATCGCCGCACGGCAGGCGTGCGAGCCGGGGATGACGTACAGCGTGTAGTCGCCGATCCACCGGATTCTGCGCCATGAGCGGCCGCCGGGGTGTGACGTGGTGCACGAACTCACCCGACCGCGTCGTTGACGCGGCGGTGCAGCGCGCGGTTCTCGGCGCGGTCGGTGCGGACCTCGATGATCGTTGTGCGGTCCGACTCCAGCGCGGCGGCGAGGGCGGCGCGGAAGTCGGCGATCGACGCCGGCCGCGTGTGGGCGCAGTCGTAGAGCGCGGCGGCGTGGGCGAAGTCGAGGCCGAGCGGCGTCGCGACGTGCTCGACGTACGCGTCGCCCTCGCCGGCGACCGGGAGGAACTCGAAGATCCCGCCGCCGTCGTTGTTGAGCAGGACGATGGTGAGCGCGAGCGCGTGGCGCCTTGCGGCAAGCAGGCCGCCGATGTCGTGGGCCAGCGCGACGTCCCCGATGAGCAGCACGGTCCGCGCGCCGCTCGCCGCTGCGCCGAGCGCGGAGGAGACGGTGCCGTCGATGCCGTTCGCCCCGCGGTTGGAGAGGACACGCGGCGGGTCGTCGCGGACGCCGAAGAACGACTCGACGTCGCGGACCGGCATGGACGAGGCGACGTACAGCGTCGTGTCCTC
Source organism: Solirubrobacteraceae bacterium (assembly GCA_036388715.1). Lineage (GTDB taxonomy): Bacteria > Actinomycetota > Thermoleophilia > Solirubrobacterales > Solirubrobacteraceae > CADCVT01. The sequence goes on from DASVRH010000486.1 coordinate 2,273, forward strand.
GTCGAGGCGCTCGCCGAGCTCGCGCGCGACGCGAGGCTCGTTGAGGTCCGTGCCGAGCGCTGCGTCGATCGCCTCCGCCGCCTTCGCGTCGGCGGCGCGCCAGTCGGCCAGCCACTGCTCGTCGGCGTCGGCGGCGGTGCCGAGCAGCTCGCGGCCGGCCAGCGCCGAGCCGGTGCTCATCGGGTCCGGCCACGGCGACGGCCCGGGGATCACGATCTGCTCGACGTCGGCGTTCGCCTCGAGCCACGCGCGCAGGGGCTTCGAGGTCGGGAGGTCGCCGACGCGCAGGATCGCGTCGGGCCGGTGCTCCGCGACGAAGGCGTCGCCGCGCAGCAGCGCGTCGTAGTGCGCGATGGCGGCCGGCCCGGAGCGAGCGCCGCTGAGAGGGTCCGCGAGGAGGGGGAACGCGCCGCCGGCGGCGAACACCGCCGCGGCCCGCCCCGCGCCCGTCCCGGCGACGACGACCGACCGCGGCGGCAGGTCGAAGTCGGGCGGCGAGGGAGGCGCGCCGGCGTGGACGCGGCGCAGCCAGGGGGCGCCGCCGGGCCGCCCCGCCAGCGGGTCCGCCGGCCCGGCCGCTCCGCGGCCCTCCGGCCCGGCCTCTCCGCCGGCCTCCGGCCCGGCCTCTCCGCCGGCCTCCGGCGCGGCCCCTCCGCCGGCCTCCGGCGCGGCTCCTCCGCCCGCGAGATCCTTCGGCGGGATGAGGGGGTCGCGGAAGGGGAGGTTGAGGTGGACGACGCCGGGGCGGCCGGCCTCGGCGGTCCACACGGCGCGGCAGGCGAGCGACCGCATCCACCGCACCCGCTCCGGCGAGGCGTCGTGGGTGCCGACCTCGAAGAACCACTTCGCCGCGCTGCCGTAGAGCTTGACCTGGTCGATGACCTGCCCGGCGCCGACCTCGCGCAGCTCGGGCGGGCGGTCGGCGGTCAGCACGATGAGCGGGACGCCTCCCTCGCGCGCCTCGTGGACGGCGGGAGCGAGGTTCGCGGCGGCGGTCCCCGAGGTGCAGGTGAGCACGACAGCGCGCCCCGTCGCCTTCGCCAGGCCGATGGCGAAGAACCCGGCCGAGCGCTCGTCGACGTGCGACCAGCAGCGGATCCGGCCGTCGCGGACTAGGGGCAGCACGATCGGCGTCGAGCGCGAGCCCGGCGACGTGCACGCATGGCCCACGCCGCAGCGAGCCAGCTCGTCGACGAGCGCGAGCATCAGGATGTGCTGGTCGTGCGCCTGCTCCTGCTCCACGGATTCACCGCCACGGGCCGCTCATGGGACCCGGTCCGCCGTCACTTGGACGCGCAACGCTACCCGGACGTCGTCGCGCCCGACCTGCGCGCGTCCTCGATCCCCGAGCAGGTCGACCGCCTCCGCCAGGCCGAGCCGTACGCCCTCGCCGGCTACTCGATGGGCGGGCGGCTCGCGCTGCACCTCGCGCTCGCCCAGCCGTCGCTCGTCGAACGGCTCGTCCTCGTCAGCACCACGGCCGGGATCGAGGACGCGGAGGAGCGGGTGGTGCGGCGCGAGGCCGACGACCGCCTGGCCGGCGAGATCGAGCGCGACGGCTTGGAGGCCTTCGCGGAGCGGTGGGAGAGCCAGCCGCTCTTCGCCGGCCAGCCGGCGGAGGTCGCGCAGGCCGCGCGGGCCGAGCGGCTCGCGTGGGATCCGGCCGAGCTGGCGCGCGTGCTGCGCTCGCTCGGCACGGGCGCCATGGAGCCCGTGTGGGACCGGCTACACGAGATCCGGGCGCCGACGGTCGTCCTGGTGGGCGAGCGCGACGAGAAGTTCACCGCGATCGGCCACCGGCTCGCCGACGCGATCCCGGAGGCCGAGCTGCGGATCGTCGAGGGCGCCGGCCACGCGCTCCACCTCGAGCGCCCGGAAGCGGTCGCCGCGGCGCTCTAGGCGGGTAGGCGGTGGCCGCGCGCGAGGCGCACGGGGTCATCTGCCGAGACCTGCGACTGCTCGTTGAGCGCGAGCCCCTCGGGCGGCTCGACCGGGCCGTCGAGCAGGGGGTCGTCGGTGGCGCGCATCCAGTCCGCCAGCCGCGCGCGCATGGTCTCGAGAACGTCGGCGTGCGCGGGGTCGGCGGCCAGGTTGGCCGCCTCGTTGGGGTCGAAGACGAGGTCGTAGAGCTGCTCGCGCGCGACAGCGCGGCTGGCCCACTCGTGGCGCAGCAGGACCTCCTTCGACGGGCTGTCGTCGGCGTTCGGCAGCACCGGCCCGGCGAAGTCGTCGAAGCGCCGGATGTACTTCCACCGCGGCGTGCGCACCGAGCGCAGCGGCTCGTAGGCGGCGTGGAACGTCATCTCGCCGAACACCGCGTCGTGCAGCTCGTCGACCTCGCGCCGCACGAGCGGCAGCAGCGAGGAGCCCTGCAGCCAGGCCGGCGCGTCGATCCCCGCCAGCGCGCAGAGGGTGGGGCAGAGGTCGAGCTGGCTGACCATGGCGTCGACGACCCGGCCGCCGTGGAAGCCGCCCGGCCCGCGGACCAGGAGCAGCACGCCGAGCCCGCGGTCGGTGAGCGTCCCCTTGGCGCCCGGGAACGGCAGGCCGTGGTCGGTGGTGAGGATGACGAGCGTGTCGTCGCCCAGCCCGTTGCTGTCGAGCGCGTCGATCACGCTGCCCACGCCCTGGTCGAGCGAGCGGGCGCTGGCCTTGAAGGCGGCCATGTCGCGCCGCGTCTCGGGCGTGTCGGGCAGGTGGGAGGGAGGCTGCGAGTAGAGCGCGTCGCGGATCGAGGTCGGCTCGAAGAAGTCGCGGTGCGTCTCGAAGAACCCGACCGAGAGGAAGAACGGCTCCTTCGGCGCGTTCGAGAGGTACTCGATCGCGGCCGGGGCGACGTTCTCGACGTGGGTGGTGTCGATCTCGGCGACGTGGTCGTAGCCGATCGCCGCCGGGTCCTCCGACACGTGCTGCTCCCCGATCAGCGCCGAGCAGTACCCGGCGTCGTGCAGCGTGTGGACGAGGTGGCGGCTGTAGTCGGCCAGCTCGCTGCCGCGGTGGGCGAGCGCGATCATCCCCGTCTGGTGCGCGTACTCGCCGGTCAGCAGGGCGGCGCGGCTGCCGCTGCACGTCGGCGCGGCCGAGAACGCCTGCCGGAAGAGCACGCCCTGGTCGGCGAGCCGCTGGATGTTCGGCGTCGGGACCGGGTGCCCGTAGGGCTGCACGAACCGGCCGGTGTCGTGCGAGTGCAGGTACAGGACGTTGGGTCTGCGCGCGTTCACGCCACGTCAGGTTAGCGCAACCCGACAAATCTGGTAGACAATGAGAGCAATGCTTCCGCCGAACTCCTACTTCGTCTGCACCACCCCGCGCAGCGGGAGCACGCTGCTGTGCGAGACGCTCGCTCGCACCGGCCTCGCCGGCCGGCCGAACGAGTGGTTCGAGGCGCTGCGCGCCACCGACACGCGCCGTCAGCCGCGCCAGTACTTCGACGAGATCCCGCCCGACATCGAGGAGCTGCTCCCGATCGTCACCGAGGAGCCGCAGCCCGAGCTCGCCCGCGCCGGCACCTACCTCGACTACCTCGACTGGGTGGCGACGGAGGGGACGACGCCCAACGGCGTGTTCGGCGCGAAGATCATGTGGGGCCACGTCCACGACCTGGCCGGCCGGCTGCGCGAGCTGCGCAGCGCCGACGCGCAGACCGACGTCGCCGTCTTCCGTGACGCCTTCCCGCGGGCCCGCTTCGTCCGCATCGTCCGCACGCAGAAGATCGAGCAGGCGGTCTCGCTCTGGAAGGCGATCCAGACCCAGCACTGGCGCGCCGGCGCCAACCAGGAGCGCACGCGGCGCGAGCCCGTCTACCACGAGTGGGCGATCGCGACGCTCGCCCGCCAGCTCTTCGACCACGAGCGGCGTTGGACGGAGTTCTTCGACCAGCTCGGCGCCGAGCCCCTGACGATCTCCTACGACGACATCGTCGGCGACCTGCGCGGCACCGTCGTCGCGGTGCTCGAGCACCTCGGCGTGGCCGTTCCCGAGGCCCTCGAGGTGCGCCCGCTCCTGCGCCGCCAGGCCGACGAGCGCTCGCAGGAGTGGGTCCGCCGCTTCGTGGCCGACAACCGCGCCGGCCACGCGGCGGCCGCCTAGCCGGCGGCGCAGCGGAAGCCGACGTTGCCCGAGGAGCTGTCGGGCGGGCTGCCGCTGCGCGCGGCGACGCGGTAGCGATTGCAGTACGACGCGTGGCAGAGGTACGAGCCGCCCCGCATCGCCTTGACCCCCGGCGCGAAGTCGTCCGCGCACCACTCCCACACGTTGCCCGCCACGTTGTGCAGGCCGAAGCCGTTGGGCGCGAACGCGTCGACCGGCGCGGTGCCGTAGAAGCCGTCGTCGAGCGTGTTGTGCGTCGGGAAGTCGCCCTGCCAGATGTTCGCGCGGTGCTCGCCGCCCGGGGTCAGCTCGTCGCCCCACGGATAGCGCGCCTGGACGAGGCCGCCGCGCCCGGCGTACTCCCACTCGGCCTCCGTCGGCAGCCGCAGCCCCGCCCAGGCGCAGTACGCCAGCGCGTCGTGGTGCGAGATGTGGACGACGGGGTGCTCGTCGCGGGCCTCGGAGCCCGGCCCCTCGGGCGCGCGCCACGACGCGCCGTGGACCTGCCGCCACCACGGCGCCCCCACGATGCCGCGGGTCGGCGGGTGGTCCGGGCCGAGGAGCCCCTGGAAGACGAACGACCACCCGTGGCGCTCGGCGTCGGTCACGTGGCCGGTGGCCGCCGCGAACGCGGCGAAGCGCGCGTTCGACACGGCCACGGTGTCGATGGCGAACGGGCCGACGCGCTGCTCGCGCACCGGCCCCTCGCGATCCTGCGGGAAGCCGTCGGCGGCATCGGTGCCCATCAGGAACACCGCCGCGTCGAGCTCGACCATCGTCTCCGTCACCGGGTCGAGGCTAGGCCGCGGCGGCGACCGCGCGCCGGCGCGGCCAGGCCAGCGCGGCCAGCACGAGCCCCACGGCCACCGGCACGAACACGAGCAGCCACGAGACGGCGGACGGCTCGAGCTCCCAGTACGGCGCCGGCGAGAACGGCAGGAGGTGGACGGCGCCGAAGCCGACGACGATGCCGAGCCCCAGGGCGAAGGCCGTCAGCGCGCTGCGGCCCGCGTCGGCGCGGACGATGATCGCCATGGCGAGCGCCAGCACGATCCACTGCGGCGTCGCCACCAGCGCGAGCGCGCCCAGCGACGTCTCGAGCCCGTCGTCGAGCGCGTGGCTGAGGTCGTGCGCCGCGATGAGCGCGAGCAGGACCGCGGACCAGAGGACGATGGGACGCCGCACGCCCGCGGATGATGACGATCCACCCGTCACAGCAGTCCCGGTCCGCCGGGCACCGCGATCGCGCCGTCGACGACGGGGAGCGCCGAGGCGGCGTCGTCGTCGAACAGCGCCAGCGTGGCCAGGCCGCAGGCGGGCAGGGGGGAGAGGGCCGCGGCGGCGTGGAGGGCGGCGGCGATCCCGAGCGGGCCGTCGAACGTCGAGGCGACGTACGGCTCGGCCCCCGTGGCGCGGACGAGCTCGGCGGCCGCCAGCAGCCCCGCGATCCCGCCGCAGCGCGAGAGCTTCAGGCAGACCGCGTCGGCCGCCGCGCTCATCAGCGCGCCGGGGACGGCGGCGGTCTCGTCCATCGCGATCCGCACCGGCACCGCCCGCCGGACCTGCCGCAGGGCGTCGATGCCGTGCGCCGGCTCCTCGACGAGCTCCAGCCCCGCCGGGGCGAGGGCCTCGATCGCGGCGATCGCCTCCTCGACCGACCACGCGCCGTTGGCGTCGAGGCGCAGGTCGACCTCCGGCCCGGCGGCCGCGCGCACGGCGGCGACCCGCCCCGCGTCGTCGCCGACGCCGACCTTCACCTTCAGGCAGCCGAACCCCGCCCGCGCCGCTTCGGCCGCCGCCGCCGACGCGCCCGCCCGGTCCTCGGCGGCGATCACGGCGTTGACGGCGACCTCGCGGGCCGGGTGGTCGGTGAGCAGCTCGGCCACCGGCCTGCCCTCGCGCTGCCCCGCCCGGTCCCACAGCGCGAGGTCGACCGCGGCGAGCGCCTGCGGGATGTCGGCCACCGAGCGGCACGCGTCGAGGACCCTCGAGCCGCCCAGCTCGTCGGCGCGCTCCAGGAAGGGCACGTACGCCTCGAGCGCCGCGCGCACGCGCACGAGCGGGACGCCGTCGTACGGCTCGAGCGGCGCCGCCTCGCCGCGGCCGCCGTCGAGGGTGAGCTCGAGGATCGTCCGCTCCCGCAGCTCCCCGAAGGCGGTCGCGACCGGGCGGCGGAACCGCAGGGTCCGGGCCTCGATCGAGACGTGCATTCAGGAGAGGAGGATGCCCGCGGAGAGCAGCACGCAGAACACGAGCTGCACCATCCCGGTGCCCGCGAGCGCCTCGTTGAGGGTCGGGCCGTCGCTGTGGGTGCGGACGGTCCCGACGAGCTTGACGGCGAGCGGGGCGGCGAGGACGGCGAGCAGGACCCACGGCCCGATGGCGATCGCCAACGGGATCAGGGTCGCGAAGGCGGCGCCCAGCATCACCGCGTAGAGCGTCCGCGTCCGCTCGCGCCCCAGCCGGACCGCGAGCGTGCGCTTGCCGGCGCGCCGGTCGGTCTCGAGGTCGCGGACGTTGTTGACCACGAGGATCGCCGCCGCCAGCAGGCCGACCGGGACCGCGAGCAGGAAGGCCTCGCCGGGCAGCGACTCGGCCTGCACGTAGTAGGTGCCGGTCACCGCGACGATCCCGAAGAACGTGAAGACGAAGACCTCGCCGAGCCCCTCGTAGCCGTAGGGCCGCGGGCCGCCCGTGTAGAGGACGCCGGCGAGGATCGAGGCGGCGCCGACGAGCAGCAGCTCCGGCCCGGCGACGTAGACGAGGTACATGCCGACGAGCACGGCGAGGCCGAAGGTCACGTACGTCGCGACGAGCACCTGCCGCGGCGGGACGAGCCCGCCGGCCGTCACGCGCACCGGGCCGAGCCGGTCCTCCGTGTCGGCGCCGCGGCGGGCATCGGAGTAGTCGTTCGACAGGTTCGTGCCGACCTGGATGAGGATCGCGCCGAGCAGCGCCGCGAGGAACGCTAGGGCCTGGAACTCGTCGTCGAGGATCGCCAGCGCCGTGCCGACGAGCACCGGCGCGATCGCCGCGGGCAGCGTCCGCGGCCGCGCGGCCATGAGCCAGATCCGGGCCGCCCCTCCCGGAGAGGACCGGCGGGGGGATCCCCCTCCACTCACGGCCGGCGCGGGAACTGCGAGAAGTCCGGCTTGCGCTTGGCCTTGTACGCCTCGCGCCCCTCGCGCGCCTCCTCGGTGGCGTAGAAGAGGAGGTTCGTGTCGTGGGCGAGCTGCTGGATGCCCGCGAGACCGTCCTCGTCGGCGTTGAACGACGCCTTCAGCAGCCGCAGCGACAGCGGCGACATCGCGAGCATCTCGCGGCACCACTGCACCGTCTCCTCCTCGAGCCGGTCGAGCGGGACGACCGCGTTGACGAGCCCCCAGTCGAGCGCCTGCCGCGCGTCGTACTGGCGGCAGAGGAACCAGACCTCCTTCGCGCGCTTCTGCCCGATCTGGCGGGCGAGCACCGCGGCGCCGAAGCCACCGTCGAACGAGCCGACGCGCGGGCCGGTCTGGCCGAAGCGCGCGTTGTCGGCGGCGATCGTGAGGTCGCAGACGACGTGCAGCACGTGCCCGCCGCCCACCGCGTAGCCGGCCACCATCGCGACCACGGGCTTGGGCAGCCGCCGGATCTGGACGTGCAGGTCGGTGACGTGGAAGCGCCCGACCGCGCCGCTCCCCGGCGCCGTCTCGTAGCCGGTGTCGCCACGGACGCGCTGGTCGCCGCCGCTGCAGAACGCCAGCGGGCCCTCGCCGGTGAGCACGATCACCCCGACGGTCGTGTCCTCGCGCGCGAGCTCGAGCGCCTGTGAGATCTCGACGATCGTCTGGGGCCGGAACGCGTTGCGCACCTCGGGCCGGTTGATCGTGATCTTCGCGATGCCCTCGCCGTCGAGCTCGTAGCGGATGTCCTCGAACTCGGCGGCGGGCTGCCAGGTGACCTCCATGCGCGGCAGGCTACTTTCAGGGCCGTGGACGTCGCCCCCTG
>DASVRH010000487.1:0-2507 GCA_036388715.1 Solirubrobacteraceae bacterium
CTGGCGACGCGCGGGTGGCGCCCGGTCGTCGCGACGTTCGGCGCGTTCCTGACCCGCGCCCACGACGTCATCCGCATGGCCGCGCTCTCCGGCGTGTCGATGACGCTCGTCGGCTCGCACCCCGGCACCGAGATCGGCCGCGACGGCGGCTCGCAGATGGCGCTCGAGGACCTCGCGATGATGCGCGCGATCGACGGCTCGACGGTCGTCTCGCCGGCCGACGGCAACGCGACCGCCGCCCTCCTGGCGACGCTGCTCGATCGCGACGGCATCGGCTACCTGCGCAGCACCCGTGGCGCCTACCCGGTCCTGTACGAGCCGGGTGAGGCGTTCCCGCTCGGCGGCAGCAAGCAGCCCGTGCACCACGGCGACGACGTCTGTCTGGCCGGCACGGGCGCGACGGTCCACGCGGCGATTGCGGCGGCCCACGCCCTGCGCGACCGCGGGATCGGCGCACGCGTGCTCGACGTCTACTCGCTGGCGCCGCTCGACCCCGCGCCCCTCGTGGAAGCGGCCCGCGCCACCGGCGGACGCCTCGTGATCGTCGAGGACCACCGGCCCGAGGGCGGGCTCGCGGGCGCGATGCTCGAGGCGCTGGCCCTCGCCGGGCCGTGCCTGCGCGTCGCGCGGCTGGCCGTGAGTGGCGCGCCGGGGTCGGGCGAGCCGCACGAGGTGATGGACGCGATGCGGATAGGGCCGGCGGCGATCGCCGCCGCGGCCGACGCACTGCTGGACACGGAGGGAAGATGAGCGAGAGGGTGCTGATCACGGGGGCCGCGGGGCTCGTCGGCGGGATCCTGATGCGCGGCCTGCGCGATGAGCTCGACGTGACGGGCGTGGACGTCGCGGCCGGTGACGCGCCCGGAGTCCACCGTCTCGACGTGCGCGACACCGTCGCGCTCGAGCCGCTGCTGCGCCGCTGCGACGCCGTCGTCCACCTCGCCGAGCGCCCCGGCGCCGAGCTGTCCTGGGAGGAGGTCCACGCGAACAACCTGCTCGCGACGTGGTCGGTGCTGCAGGCGGCCGCGCGCGCCGGGGTGTCCCGCGTCGTCTACGCGAGCTCGAACTACGTCGTCGCCGGGCACGAGCTCGCCGACCCGTGGGCCTCGGTGCTCGAGGGCCGCTACGCCGGCCTCGACCCGGGGACGCTGCCCCGCATCGACGCGACGGTCGCGCCGAGGCCCGACAGCGCGTACGCCGTCGGCAAGGTGTTCGGGGAGGCCGCCTGTCGCCACGCCGCCGACGTGTACGGCCTCTCCGCGCTCTGTCTGCGCATCGGCACGGTCAAGGGGGAGGACCGCCCGTCCAAGGCGCGCCACTACGCGAAGCTCCTCACCCACCGCGACCTGGTGGGGCTCGTCGGCGCCTGTCTGCGCGCGCCGAGCGAGCTGCGGTTCGCGACCTTCTACGGGACGTCCGCGAACACGTGGAGGATCTACGACATCGACGCCGCGCGCGCCGCGATCGGCTACGCGCCGAGCGACGATGCCGAGTCGATGCGGCCGGCGCTTGCGAGCGCATGACCGCCCGGGTTGACTCCGGGCGACCGGATGGAGCAGAGTTGCCCTTCGGTTCCCCTTCCCTGAGTGAGCCTCCGATGCTCGATGTCCGCCGCCTGCGCGTGTTCGACGAGGTCGCCCGGCGCGGTTCCTTCGCCGCCGCGGCCGCCTACCTGCACTTCAGCCAGTCGGCCGTGTCGCAGCAGATCGCCGTGCTGGAGCGCGAGGCGGGGACGCAGCTCGTGGAACGCCAGGCTCGCGGCGTCTCGCTGACCCCGGCGGGCCGGCTGCTGCGTGAGCACGCGCACGCGATCCTCTCCGGGCTGGAGGACGCGGAATCCGACCTGCGCCTGCTCGCCGACGGGCCCGGGGGACGGCTGCGCCTCGGCGCCGTGCAGGCCGCGGGGGCGGAGATCGTGCCCCCGGCGGCCGCCGAGATGCGCCGCCGGTTCCCCGCCGTCGAGCTGCACGTCACCAACCTCGACTCCGACGACCTCCTGGACCTCGTGCGCGCGGGCGCGCTCGAGCTCGCGCTCACCGTCGTGCCGGCGCCCGACGACACGCCGGCCGAACGCGGGCTACAGCGCATCGACGTGCTCGTCGACAAGCTGCACGTCCTCCTTCCCGCGGCTCACCCGGCGGCCGCGCTCGACGAGGTTTCGCTGCGCCACCTCGCCACCGAGCCCTGGGTCGACGATGTCGCCGGCCACACGTCGGGCCTGCTCGAGCGCGAGGGGGCGAGCCGCGTGCGGGTCGCGCTCGTGACCGACGACCACCTCGTCGCGCAGGGCTACGTCGCCGCGGGGATGGCCGTCGCGCTCGCGCCGTCGCTGATGACCGGCTGGCTGCGCCCGGGAGTGTGCGCGCGACCGCTGGCCCAGGCACCGCAGCGCGCGATCCAGCTCGTGCGCCGCCGTGCGTGCGCTGCGCCCGCGGTGGCCGCGATGGCGGACGTCATCCACGAGATCGGCGCGCGGTTCGCCGCTGCGGGCGCCGCCGCCGCGCGCA
>DASVRH010000488.1:0-6301 GCA_036388715.1 Solirubrobacteraceae bacterium
GGCGGCGCTCGAGGCGGAGCGCCGCCGCGGCGGCGTGGCGACGGCGGAGCGGCCCGAGGAGCGCGATCCCACGCCCTCCTCGCGGCGCCTCGAGCCGGTGCGCCCGCGCGGCGAGGATCCGCGTGCGAGCAAGCGGCGGTCGCCGTGGCGCCGGCGCGCGCTCGTGACGCTGGCCGTCCTCGCCTTCCTCGTCGTCCCCGTCGGCATCGGGCTGCTGACGGCCGTGCGCGCCGTGTACTTCATCGGGTCCGACGACCAGGGCTACGTGACCGTCTACCGCGGCGTCCCGTGGGAGCTGCCGCTCGGGCTCGACCTCTACCAGACGAACTACACCTCGGGCGTGCACCGCCAGGTCGTGCCGGACCAGCGCGAGGACAAGCTGTTCGACCACTCGCTGCGCTCGCGCGACGACGCCTACGAGGTGGTCGCCGACCTCGAGCGCGGGAGGATCGAGGAGTGAGCGCGCGCAACCGCGAGCTGTTCGCGCTCGTCCCGGCCGCGCTGCTCGTGACGGCCGGCTTCACCGCGATCTTCATCCAGCAGGACGAGCTCCTGTCCAACCTGTCGCTGACCTACGGCGGGATCTTCCTCGGCCTGTGCTTCGGCGCGCACGTGATCGTGCGCTTCACGCTGCCGCACGCCGACCCGTACCTGTTCCCGCTCGTCGCCGTCCTGGCCAGCTTCGGCCTGGTGATGATCTACCGCATCGACGACGAGCTCGCGCGCGAGCAGGCGCAGTGGTTCGTCGTGGGGCTCGTGGTCTTCGCCGCGACGATCATCTGGCTGCGCGACTACTCCGTGCTCGAGCGCTACCGGTACACGATCGCGCTCGCCGGGATCGGGCTGTTGATCCTGCCGCGCGTCCCCGGTGTCGGCGCGCAGGTCAACGGCGCCTACCTCGGCGTGAACCTCGGGCCCGTCTCCTTCCAGCCCGCCGAGCTGGCGAAGATCGCGATCGTCATCTTCCTCGCCAGCTACCTGCGCGACACGAGGCACGTGCTCGTGCAGGGCGGGCGGAAGATCGGGCGCCTCGCGCTGCCGCGCCTGAAGGACCTCGGGCCGCTGCTCGTGGTCTGGGGGCTGGCGATGGTCCTGCTCGTGTTCATCCGCGACCTCGGCTCGTCGCTGATGTTCTTCGGCGCGTTCCTGGCGCTGCTCTACGTCGCGACGAACCAGCTGCGCTGGGTGACGATCGGCCTCGGCATGTTCGTCGCCGGGGCGTGGTTCTTCACGGCGACCGTCGGCCACGTGCAGGGCCGCATCGACGCGTGGCGCGACCCGTTCGACCCCGAGCTCTACGACGCGCAGGTCAGCGGGAGCTACCAGATCGCCCAGAGCCTCTTCGCGCAGGCCGACGGCGGGCTGTTCGGGACCGGCTTCGGCCAGGCGCTGCTCAACCTGCCGACCGGCCAGCGCATCCTGCCCGCCGCCGAGACGGACCTCATCTACGCGCTCATCACCAACGAGCTCGGGCTCTTCGGCGCCGCGGCGGTGATCGCCGTGTACCTGCTCTTCGTCGAGCGCGGGTTCAAGACCGCGATGCTCGCCACCGACTCGTTCTCCAAGCTGCTCGCCGCGGGCCTCTCCGCCGTCTTCGCGCTCCAGGTGTTCGTGATCGTCGGCGGGGTGACGAAGCTCATCCCGCTCACCGGCGTGACGATGCCGTTCGTCTCCTACGGCGGCTCGTCGATCGTCGCGAACTTCGTGCTGCTCGCGCTGCTGCTGACGATCTCCAACCGGGCGAGGGCGCCGCGGTGAACACGCCCGCCTTCCGGCTCTTCGTCGTCATCGCGCTGCTCTTCGCCGGGCTGATCGCGCAGACGTCGCGGTGGACGGCGTTCGAGGCCGAGGCCCTGCGCGACAACGCGCTCAACCGCCGCGAGCTGCTCGAGGAGCAGCGCATCCACCGCGGGCCGATCCGCACCCGCGACGGCGAGGTCATCGCGCGCTCGGTCGAGGGCCGCGGGGGGACGTGGAGCCGCCGCTACCCGCTCGGCGAGCTGTTCGGCCACCCGGTCGGCTACTCGTACATCGACATCGGCCGCTACGAGCTCGAGCAGTCGCGCAACGACGAGCTGAGCGGGGAGCGCGACGACGTCGGCTCGATCGTCGAGCAGCTCTCCGGGCGCGAGCGCGAGGGCGACGAGGTGCGCACCACGCTCGACGCCGACGCGCAGCGCGTGGCGTTCGAGGCACTCGCCGGCCAGCGCGGCGGCGTCATCGCCATCGAGCCCGCCACCGGCCGCATCCGCGTCATGGCCTCGAACCCGTCGTTCGACCCCGACGAGCTGCGCCGCCCGGGCGCGTTCAAGCGGCTCAGCTCGGCCGAGGGCTCGCCGCTGCTCAACCGCACCACCGCGGGCCGCTATCCGCCCGGCTCGACGTTCAAGGTCGTGACCGCCGTGGCCGCGATCGACAGCGGGAGGTTCACCAAGGAATCGACGCTCGACGGCTCCTCGCCGAAGACGATCTCCGGCGCGCCGCTGAACAACTTCGGCAACGCCGACTACGGCGTGATCCCGCTGACCACCGCGCTGACGAAGTCGGTGAACACGGTGTGGGCGCAGGTCGGCGTCGAGGTCGGCAAGGAGACGATGGAGCGCTACATGGAGCGCTTCGGCTTCTACGACCGCGTCGAGGTCGACCTCCCCTCCGGCCAGCGCGGCCGCAGCGGCGTCTACAAGCAGAGCGGGCTCGAGCGGGTGACGGACGACTCCGTCGACGTCGGGCGCGTCGCGATCGGCCAGGGCGACCTGCTCGCCTCGCCGCTGCAGATGGCGATGGTCGCGAGCGCCGTGGCCAACGACGGCACGCTGATGAAGCCGACGCTGACCGAGCGCGTCGTCGACCGCGACGGCCGGGTCGAGCGCGTCGAGCCCGACGAGCTGAGCGAGGTCATGAAGCCGCAGACCGCCCAGGAGGTGGGCGACATGATGGCCAGCGTCGTGCGCGAGGGCACGGGCACCGCCGCCGCGCTCGCGGGCCTGCCCGTCGCCGGCAAGACGGGCACGGCGGAGCTGAACATCGAGCAGGGGATCAACCAGCCGTGGTTCATCGGGTTCGCGCCGCGCGACGACCCGCGGATCGCGGTGGCGGTGAGCGTGGAGAACTCGACGGGCACGGGCGGCGAGGTCGCCGCGCCGATCGCCAAGCAGGTGATGGAGGCGCTGCTGCGGTGAGCGGGATAGCCCAGGACCACGTCGTCGACGGCCGCTACCGGCTGGTCAACCGGCTCGGCTCCGGCGGGATGGCCGACGTCTGGTGCGCCGAGGACCTCCAGCTCGGCCGCCAGGTCGCGCTGAAGCTGCTGCACCGGCGCTTCGCCGAGGACGAGGAGTTCGTCGAGCGCTTCCGCCGCGAGGCGTCGAGCGCCGCCGGCCTGCAGCACCCGAACGTCGTCTCCGTCTACGACCGCGGCGAGTACGACGGGACCTACTACATCGCGATGGAGTTCCTCGAGGGCTCGACGCTCAAGGACGTCGTCAAGTCCGAGGGCCCGCTCGCCCCGGCGCGCGCCATCGAGCTGGCGATCCAGATCCTGCGTGCCGCGCGGTTCGCGCACAAGCGCGGGATCATCCACCGCGACCTCAAGCCCCACAACGTCATCGTCGACGGCGAGGGGCGCGCGAAGGTCACCGACTTCGGCATCGCCCGCGCCGGCGCGTCGGACATGACGGAGACGGGGTCGATCCTGGGCACCGCGCAGTACCTGTCTCCGGAGCAGGCGCAGGGCCACGCCGTCAGCGCGCAGTCCGACCTCTACGCGATCGGCATCGTCCTGTACGAGATGCTCACCGGGACGCTGCCCTTCGACGGCGACTCCGCGGTGACCATCGCGCTCAAGCAGGTGTCCGAGCCGCCGCTGCCGCCGAGCCGGCTGAACCCCGCGGTGCCGCTCGACCTCGAGGCCGTCGTCCTGCGCGCGCTGAGCAAGGAGCCGCAGCAGCGCTTCGCCGACGCCGACGAGTTCATCGCCGCGCTCGAGGCCGTGCGGGCGGGGCTCGGCGAGCCCGGGGGCGCCGCGACGACGGCGTTCATGGCCGTCCCACCGACCGGCGCCGTCGTCGAGGAGGAGGTCGTCTACGCCGAGCCGCTCGAGGAGGAGCGCGGCCCGCGGTGGTGGCTGTGGGGCCTGCTCGCGGTCCTGCTCGTCGCCGCGGCGATCGCCGCCGCGCTGCTGCTGGCCGGGGAGGACGAGCGTTCGGTCCCGAACGTCGTGGGCGCGCAGGAGGACGCCGCCGTGCAGACGATCCGCAACGCCGGCTTCGAGGCCGTCACCTCGCGGGTGCGCAACGACCGGCCCTCCGGCGAGGTGATCGCGCAGAACCCGCTCCCGACGACGAAGCTCGAGGAGGGCGAGAAGGTCACGCTCACCGTCTCCGACGGGCCCGGCCTCACCGGCGTGCCCGGCGTCGAGGGCCTGTCGCGCAAGGAGGCGCGCGAGCGGCTGGTCGACGCGCGCTTCAAGGTGCGCGAGCGACGCGAGGCCTCCGACGACGTGGCCGAGGGCAAGGTCATCGAGACCGTGCCGGGCGCCGGCGCGCAGGTCGAGGTCGGCAGCACCGTGACGATCGTCGTCTCCAGCGGGCCCGAGGAGGTCACCGTGCCCGACGTGACCGGCTCGGCGCTCGACGACGCGCGCGCGGAGCTCGAGCGCGCCGGCCTCGCCGTCGAGGTCGCGCGCGAGGAGACCGACGAGTCGGAGCCGGACACGGTCCTCAGCCAGGACCCCGCCGGGGGCAGCGAGCTCGAGAAGGGCGCGACGGTGAAGCTGACGGTGGCCAAGGAGGTCGAGAAGGTCGCCGTGCCCGACGTGGGCGGGCTGACCGAGCAGCAGGCGACCTCGCGGCTGTCCGGCGCGGGGTTCGAGGTCAGCGTGCGCAAGGAGCCCGTCGACACGCCGAGCGAGGACGACGAGGTCGTCGGCCAGTCGCCGTCGGCCGGGGCCGAGCTCGACAAGGGCGACACCGTGACGATCACCGTCACCGACTTCGATCCCGACCTCGACCCCGATCCGGACCCGGATGCCGGCGACGGCGGGACGCCGCCGGAGGACGACACCGACGGCACGAACGACAGCGGCGGGACCCCCCCGTGAGGGTCGCGGTCCTCGCCGGCGGGCGCTCGTCGGAGCACGACGTCTCCCTGGCCTCCGGCGAGTCGGTCCGCGAGGGGCTGCGCGAAGCCGGCCACGAGCCGGTCGCGGTCGAGCTCGGCCGCGACGGGACGTGGACGAGCGACGGCGAGGAGGTCGCGCTGCGGCCGGGCGGCGGCCTGCTGGGCTGCGACGCGGTCTTCCCCGCCCTGCACGGGCCCTTCGGCGAGGACGGCACCGTCCAGGGACTGCTCGAGCTGCTCGACGTGCCGTACGTCGGCTCGGGCGTGGCCGCGAGCGCGGTGTGCATGGACAAGCTGCTGTTCAAGGACCTGATGGCGCAGGCCGGCGTGCCGCAGGTGATCTACGCGCGCGGCAGCGACGCCGCGGCGGCCGAGGCGCTCGGCCGGCCGTGCTGGGTCAAGCCCGCGCGGCTCGGCTCGTCGGTCGGGATCGTGCGCGTCGGCGAGGGCGACGACCTCGACGCGGCGGTGCGCTCGGCGCTCGAGCACGACCCGCACGTCATCGTCGAGGCGCATGCGACCGGCTTGGAGGTCGAGTGCTCGGTGCTCGGCGACGAGGTCTCCCAGCCCGGCGAGATCGTCCTGCGCAAGGGCGCCGGCTGGTACGACTTCGAGGCCAAGTACGACCCGGGCGGGATGGAGCTGGTCGTCCCGGCGCGCATCTCCGACCTCGCCCGCGACCGCCTCCGCGACCTCGCCCTGCGCGCCTTCACGCTCGCCGGCTGCGACGGCCTGGCCCGCGTCGACTTCTTCGTCGACGGCGACGAGGTCGTCCTCAACGAGCTGAACACGATGCCCGGCTTCACCCAGACGAGCGTCTACGGGAAGCTGTGGGCCGAGAGCGGCGTGCCGTACGCCGAGGTGGTCGACCGCCTGGTGAAGCTCGCCGTCGAGCGCTTCGAGCGCGAGCGGTCGTACCGCTTCTAGGCGGCGCCCGTCACGCCGTCGGCCAGCGACTTGATGAGCTTGAGCCCCTCGGACACCGCCGCGCCCCACAGGAACGCGGCGAGGTAGTCGCCCGGGGTGCCCCACACGCTGGCGTCGAAGTAGAGCGTCGACAGGCCCGAGGCGACGGCGAGTGCGCCGGCGACGAGCGTGGCGTTGCGCTCGTCGTCCGCGACGCGCTTCGCCGCCGCGGCCGCCTGGTCGTCGAGCGCCGGCGGCTCTGTCTCCGGCGGCTCGG
>DASVRH010000489.1:0-2832 GCA_036388715.1 Solirubrobacteraceae bacterium
CCCGAGAGGATCGCGACGGTCTCGCCCTCGGGCGCCGGCGCGGTGCGGCCGGAGATGAGCGCGGCGACGCCGACCGCGCCCGCGCCCTCGACAACCTGCTTGGCCCGCTCCATCAGCACGACGATCGCCTCGGCGATCTCCTCGTCGCTGACGGTCACGACCTCGTCGACCCACTCGCGGATGAGCGGGAGGGTGACGCGGCCCGGGCGCTTGACGGCGATGCCGTCGGCGATCGTCAGCGGCTTCGGCGCGTCGCGCACCTCGTGGCCGCGCAGCGCGTCGGCGACCGCGGCGCACGTGTCGACCTGGACGCCGATGACCTCCACGTCCGGCCGCGCCGACTTCACCGCGATCGCCACCCCCGCGGCCAGGCCGCCGCCGCCGACCGGGACGACGATCTTCGCGAGGTCGGGCACGTCCTCGAGCAGCTCGAGGCCGAGCGTGCCCTGGCCCGCGATGACGTCCGGGTCGTCGAACGGGTGCACGACGGCCATCCCCGCCGCCTCGGCGCGCTCGGTCGCGGCGGCCAGGCAGTCGACGACCGAGTCGCCGCCGATGACGACCTTCGCGCCCAGCGCCTCGGCGCCCTCGACCTTCGAGAGCGGCGCGCCGACCGGCATGAACACCTCGCACGGCACGCCGCGCGCGCGGGCCGCGTGCGCGAGCGCCTGCGCGTGGTTGCCGGCGCTGCCCGCCACGACGCCCGCCGTGCACGCGCTGCCGAGCGCGCTCAGCTTGTTCGTCGCGCCGCGGACCTTGAACGACCCGGTGCGCTGGAGGTTCTCGGCCTTGAGCGCTACGGAGGCCCCGACGCGGTCCGTCAGCGTCGCCGACGGGAGGACCGGCGTGTGCCGCGCGACGTCCGCGATCCGCTCGCGCGCCGCGGCGATGTCCTCCGCGGTGACGGACGTCGTCGTCAGAGCGCGACGATCGCGTCGATCTCGACCTGCGCGCCCTTCGGCAGCGCGGCGACGCCGAAGGCCACGCGGGCGGGCGGGCTGCCGGGGAAGAACGAGCCGTAGACCTCGTTGACCTCGGTCCACGCGCCGGGGAGGTCGGTCAGGTACACGGTGCAGCGGATCGCGCGGTCGAGCGACGTGCCCGCGGCCTCGCAGACCTTCGCGAGGTTGCCGAGGACGACGCGCGCCTGCTCGCCCGGCGTGTCGCCGACCAGCTCGCCGGACTCGGCGTCGAGGGCGACCTGGCCCGAGCAGAAGAGGAAGTCGCCGGCGCGGACGGCGTGGCTGTAGGGGCCGACGGCGGCGGGAGCGCCCGGCGCGTCGACGGTCTGTCGTTCGAGGGGCATCGCGGGAACGCTACTGTGGCGCCCGAATGCGCCGCCGGCTTCTCCCCGCCCTCGCGGCGGCCGCCCTCCTCGCCCTCCTCCCCGCCGCGGCCGACGCGCAGATCGCCTGGCAGCGCTGCGCCGACGAGGGCTTCGGCGCGTTCGAGTGCGGGCGGGCGACCGTCCCGCTGGACCGCAGCGGCGGGCTGCCCGGAACGATCGAGCTCTTCGCCCGTCGTCTCGTCGCGCCCCAGAACCCGAACCGCTCCGCGGTGGTCGTCCTCTCCGGCGGCCCGGGCCAGGCCGCGACGCCGCTGGCCGCGCAGGTCGCGGAGGCGATCGCGCCCGGGCTCGGCGACCGCGACCTCCTCGTCTTCGACCAGCGCGGCACGGGCTCGTCGGCGCCGCTGCGCTGCGACTCGCTGCGCCGCCGCCTCACCTCCCGCGAGCGCGCCGCGCAGTGCGCGAACGAGATCGGGCCGCAGCGCGCGTTCTTCCGCACGCCGGACTCCGTCGCCGACATCGAGGACCTGCGCGTCGCCGCGGGCTACGAGCGCCTCGTCCTGATGGGGACCTCGTACGGCACGAAGGTCGCGCTCGCGTACGCGTCGCGGCACCCCGACCGCGTCGAGCGGCTGATCCTCGACTCCGTCGTCACGCCCGAGGGGCCCGACCCGCTCCAGCGGTCGAGCCTCGCGGCGGTCCCGCGCGTGCTCGGCGCGCTGTGCGGGGACGGGCGCTGCCGCGGCATCACCGCCGACCCGGTCGGCGACGTGCGCCGCGTCGTCGCCCGCGGCACGCTGCGCGGGCGCTACGTCACGGCGCGCGGGCGGATCCGGCGCGGCACGCTCGACGAGCCCGCGATCTACTCGCTGCTCCTCGACGGGGACACGAACCCGGCCTGGCGCGCCCTCACCCCCGGCGCGCTGCGCGCCGCTGCCCGCGGCGACGAGACGCCGCTGCTGCGCCTGGCCTCCGCCGTGCTCGAACGCGGCGGCGCGCAGGTGCCCACGTCGACCGTGAACGACGCGCTGTTCATCACGACGATCTGCGAGGAGCTGCCGTTCCCGTGGGACCGCGCGGCCGGCGCCGACCAGCGCGCCGACCAGGCCGTCGCGGCCATCAACGGCCTCTCCCCCGGCACGCTGTCCCCGTTCACGCGCGAGACCGTCGCGGGGACCGGCGTGCTCGGCGACTGCGTCGGCTGGCCCAACGCGTCGCCGCCGCCCGAGCCGCCCGGCGAGCTGCCGCGGGTCCCCGCGCTGATCCTCGCCGGCGAGGGCGACCTGCGCACGCCGCTCGAGGACGCCGCGAACGTCGCCGGCCGCCTCGGCGCAACCCCCGTCGCCGTGCCCCACACGGGCCACTCCGTCCTGGGCCGCGACTTCTCGCGCTGCGCCGTCGCCGCCGTCGCGGCGTTCTTCCGCGACGGCTCGACGCCGGGCTGCCCGGCGAGCGACCCGCCCGTGTTCCCGGTCAGCCGCCCGCCGCTGAGCCTGCGCGAGGTCCCGGCCGCGCGCCGGTACCGGGGGAAGGTCGGCCGCACG